>JARRRG010000044.1:0-9032 GCA_037380965.1 Deltaproteobacteria bacterium | reverse complement strand
CATGACCGAATGTTCAGGAGATCCCGCGCACTGTTTTCTGGATGCGATCGAGTCGATGGCTCAACGCTGCCATATTGAGCCGCGCCGGCTCGTTGTCATGGCGCTCGGCATTTTGCTGAGAAACCTCGATGCCAATTCCGCGTTGATGGGCCCCCGAATGCTCGACGAGCTCAAGATCAGTACGTCAGGGAAATTCGGCGGAGTGGGGATGGTGGTCTCGTCAAAGGGCGGCGATTATGTGGTGATCTCCTGCTTTGAGGGTTCGCCCGCCTATAAGGCCGGCATTGAACCGGGTGACACGGTGATGGCGGTTGACGGAGAGCCGCTTCATGGTCTGCCGTTGCCGGAAGTGCTTGGCAAGGTCAGAGGCCGGGCCGGCTCACGAATAGCTCTCTCCATAAAGATCAGGGGAACCGACACGGTACGAGATATCTCGCTGCGCAGGAAAATAATCCGTGTTCCGCCGGTGCGATATCGAATGCTCGACGGAGGGATCGGCTATATAAGGATTGTGAACTTCCAGGAAAGCACTTCCCGTGAGGTTGCCAGAGCTCTCCGAAGGATGTTCCGATCATCCACCTCAAAACCAAAAGGCTTGATTCTCGATCTGCGAGCCAATCCCGGCGGTCTCTTCGAGCAGGCGATCAAGGTGGCGGATCTGTTTCTTCCTTCCGATACCATCACCGTTGTCAAGGGTCGTGACAAGAGATTCAACAAGGAATTCAAGGCTCGACGAAAAGGCACGTTTCCCTCGGTGCCAATGGTGGTGCTGGTCGACAGAGGAACTGCAAGCGCGGCCGAGATTCTCGCGGCGGCTCTCCAGGGCAGATCGGACGTGCTGGTCATGGGAGAGCGCAGTTTTGGAAAAGCTTCGGTCCAGGGTATATTCCCCCTCCGGACCGGTGGCATGGCTCTACGTCTGACCACGGCTCATTATTACGCGCCGGACGGTCGCGATATCGATGGAAAAGGCATCAAACCCGATGTGCTGATCAAAGAGCCTGAGAGGCACGGCGAGCCGGGTAGTCCGCCGACCGCGGAAAGGAAAGGGCTCGACGAGGACACAGTAGTGAGCAGAGCCTCCGAATATATTCTCCGCTTGCGATCAGCTCATCGCTCGCCGTTTCCGTCATGGTACTGAAAGGTGACAACGTGAGCGAACAGCCAGTATGGTGGAGATGTGACTGCGGCAAGCGTCTGCAGGGGTCTGAAGAGGAAGTATCGCAGGGCGCCAAGACATGCCCCGAGTGCGGATCTCGGATCTTGCCAGGCCAGAAGGAGGAGTTGCAAACAGCCGGCCCGGAAGAAACTCAGAGGGTCGACCTCAAAGACATGGCCCAGATGGCTCAGGATGGAATCGAATTAGCCGTGTCGGACGAATGGGACACCTCCGCGGTCCCAACCGACGATAAGGCAACGGACTAGCAACCGAGACTCTGCATCGGGAACGAACCCCTGGGATGGCTCGGCCTCTGAAAACCCCTGTGAATGCACCCCATTAAGACCCCATTCTCTTGAAAGACAGCTTGCACCGATCGACTGCAATACGTCGCGGAGGCCGCCCGACCGGAGGGACACGCTCGATATTCGGCTCCAGCCGGCGCGGGCGGTGGGCAAAGGATTTTTTTGCTTGACGCGGGCTTCCGTTCTATGGCAGCAATCTGATCTTCTGTAATTCAGATCGAGCCGGAGGGATTCAGGGGCAGACCGACGCCGTGGGTTTCAGAAAGACAACCGATTATAACATATTGAAGTGGTTTGCTCTTTGGACTTGACGAAAAGGGATCTTGCATCTTGCTTTTACACGCAGTTTTGTGTATAGTTGACGGGTCTTCGCGGCAGAAGGAGCCGTGTTTTCCCTCGGGAGCGGTGAAGGAGGTTTTCCACGAATGAGATTGCCGAACGGCCACGCGAAACGTCTCTTCCTCGGATTCACGTGTTCGATCATGTTCCTCGTCTTTTTCGCTTTGCTCGTTGCACATAACACGGAGGCCGAGTCGTCGAGCCCTGTCGTTTCAGTCGCGAAGGAGAAAGCGCTCGCCATAGCAATCCCCACTTCGAAGCCGATCGAAACCATCGAATTCTACAAGAAACTGGGATTCAACGCCGCTTCTGACTTAAGCGGCGAGCTTGACGCGGTGTGTATGGAGAAGCCAGGGACTTCTTACCGGTTGGTGATTTCCCACAGCCGACCCTCTGCGGCAGGTCCTCTGTCAGGAGGAGTTTCGGGCATGAGCTTCCGGGTCCAGGACCTTGCGGCCCAGATCAGGGGTCTCAAAGGCAAGGGCCTGAATCTCTCGGAGGTTTCCCAGGGAGCGGACGGAGTAACGTTCGCGTCGCTCAGGGATCCGAATGGCATCAACGTGAGACTGTTCGAACGCTGAGCACGTAACGTCATCGATCGATAACGAGGAGGCGGGTCACGGACCCGCCTCGTCACGTTCTGGCGCGATGGCTGCCGGCCCCGGGACGCGTACCAGTCTGTACCGCATCGGCACGAAACACCGTTCGGAGCTACGGCATTTTCAATTCCTCGGCAATCCTCTCCAGATCGTCGGGTTCCGGCGAAAAGGGGAAGTTCCGGATGCCGAGGCCGGGTTTCTCATTTCCGTAGGGTCTGTTGCAGGCCACTTTTCCGTCCGGACCCGGACAACCGGAGGTCTCAAATGGGGCGCCGCTCCGAACGGCCTCATCACATTCGCTTTGCGAAAGGCCGAATTCCACGATTCGTCCCGCGGGATCGAAATCGACCCGATCGGCGGTCGTGAGGTCGTTGTCGATCAGCCACCGGACCAATTGTATGCGTCGGTAGGTCCCGATCGAGGGTGGGGAATGGTGTTCCATAGCGGATCCTTCCTCGGGAAAAAAGGAAAAGAGATGGGTGAACCCTCCCATCCTGCGGGACCGGCCGATGGCCTCCACCATCTCCCGTTCGGTTTCCCCGAGGCCGCAAATCAAGTGAACGCCTGACATGCCTTCACCGAACACTTCCAGGCTTTTTTCATAGATGTGCCAATACCGTTCCCAACGGTGCGGGCCTTTTACCGAAGTGCCCCGAAGTCGATCGAATATTTCAGGGGTTGCTCCGTCTATGGCAACTCCAATTCGGTCCGCTCCCGCATCTCTCATCTCGAGCAGGTGGTCGGGCTTCATCACGGTTGGCGAAATCAGGAGCGAGACCGGCAGCCCCGCTTCGTACACCATCCGGCGACAGAGCGTTAAAACGTCCTGCCTACAGCGGGGATGCGTAATCATCGAGATGCAGACGCGGCTCACGTGGTCCGGTGCGGTCTTGATGGCCTCGATTACTTCGTCGGTAGGGAACGTTTTCCAGGGTACACGAATGAATTTCCTCGCAGACCAGACCTCCCGCTTCTCTCTGGCTAGACCGCAAAAAGCGCAGTTGGCCTTGCAGCCGTCCTGGTACGTGAGCAGCAGATTCACGCAGCGGAGTCGCGCATTACGATAAAACCATCCCTTGACGAAACCGAGAGTCATTGCCGCGGCCAGGGAGAGTCTGACAAACTCAGGGCTCTCGCCGGGTGTGCTCGCGGTCGCCTCTCGTGTTGATAGCTGCATGACGCGTCACCTCTTGAAGAATTGGGCACGGACCGTTGATGAGAGAGGTATCAGTCCGTGAACCTGCATTGTGATGATGACCCATCTCGATTCGTGTTACCTTGAACTCATGGAAAGCCGACCCTGTCGCTCGCATGCTTCTCCGCTACCCCAGGGAACAGCACGTCTCTTTGTAAACCACATCGAGGCCTCTCCGTTCAGCCTCGCCCAATGCCTCGTCGGAGGGAATGGCAAGAGCGTTTATGCCCGCCTTGACCGCCAATGCATCGAGGCGTTTTCGATAACGGCCCCGCGGCCTTGCACACCCGAGGGACGCGCGGAGATGAGGAAGCTCGATTCGAGCACGGGCGATGAACGATGCGACACGTTCGGGAGACGGCGGCCGGACATCCGCCATGGGTGTGCCCCGGGTTGGCATGAGCACCACGACTGCGTATTTCTTCACCGGATAATCTTTGAGCATTTTCAGTGCCACATGCTCCCCTTTTTCCCGGCCGTAGTAGATGCCGAAGATCACGTGGGGCACGGTTTCGAGCTCGACTCGGGCCAGTGATTCCAGCGTTTGTCGGATGGCTGACGTCCCTGCGC
Source organism: Deltaproteobacteria bacterium (assembly GCA_037380965.1). Lineage (GTDB taxonomy): Bacteria > Desulfobacterota > Desulfomonilia > Desulfomonilales > Desulfomonilaceae > JARRRG01. Next base: position 4,865 of record JARRRG010000044.1, on the reverse strand, counting down.
TGAGGTGATAGACCTCACGCGCGGTGACCTCGTCGCCAATGATATCTACCAGGGCCTGATCAACTCCGGCATCTTTGAGCGCGCGTGCGATCTCAAAATCGGTCTGTCCGGTATGGACCGTGATCGTGAGGTCGGTTTCAGCCTTCAGTTCTTGGATCGCGGCGAGGAAATGCTTCCAGGGTAACCTTCCCTGTTCATCGCACCCCCCGGTCACCAGCATCCCCCGGTCTCCCCGGGCGGCAGCCTCGTACCCGATGCGTACGAGCGCCTGGGGAGAGGCGGCGTGGGACATGGTGGTAAGAAGGGTGCCTTTGCAGTGTTCGCAATTGAGATCGCATCGCGCGGCCGTAATGGAAACCGCCCGGTACTTTCCCCTTCGCCCGTTCACCACGAACATGCCGGGAACATGGACGGTCAGCAGGTTTCCATGGTTCGCACGCGAAATTCGCCACGCCTCTTCGAGCAAAGCCTCTCCGTCTCGAGAGCCTGACTGCACGGGCCGGCTCTGAAGAATTGTTGTGTCTGCACCGATCGGCTCACCATTGTCCGCGTACGGCCCGGCTTTTTCTGATCGGAGTGGATCGTTCATATCGGCCCCATGAGGAGAGAGTATTCGAAATCGCATTGCCGGGGGATCAAACCTTTACCAATGGATCCCGCGGCTGAGAGGCAATCCCGGACATTCCAACCGACCTCGGTCGATTGCCGTTTCGCGCGGCATTATGGTTGACCTCTGTTGCCCGCGTCTTCACCTTTGAGCACCTGAAGCTTGAGCTGTCGCCTATCATCGTTTGCCAGGTACATCGTCTGAGAGGGGAACGCAAAATCGATCCCCTCCATCTCGAATCTTCGCATGATTTCGAGGCATGTCCTCTGGAGCCAGGCCTGGTCATCCCACCATGCCGCCGGATGATACCAGGCGAGAATCGCTATGTTGAGGTTCCAATCATTGAACGCGTTGAAGTGAACGCGCGGCGGAAGATCCTCGACCATTCCTTCATGATTGTCCAGAATTTCTCGAAGGATCTGAACGGCCCGCTCTACCTTGTCGGGCGCGGTATCATACGTGAGAGTGACGTTGGTGTACCACCGGAGGTACGGCCTCTTGTCCACGTTCTCTATTGCAGAGCTGATAATCTTCTCGTTGGGAATGCAGACCACATGGCCTGTCAAGGTCCTGATCCGTGTGCTCCGGTATCCCACGTTTTCGATCACTCCGTCATACTTGTCTACGACGACGCGCTCGCCGATCTCAAACGGTTTATCCAGGATGATGGTGACGGTCCCGAAGAGGTTGGCAATGGAATCTTTTGCGGCCAGAGCAACGGCAAGGCCTCCAAGCCCGAGAGAGGCGAGCAGCGGACCAAGCCGGATACCGGTAAAATTCTGGATGAGCATAATGCCGCCGACGACGATGACAAAAATTCGCAGGGTTTTTCCCACTAACCGTACAAGCAATTCCTCAGTTTTTACCTCGCCCACGCCGATCCATTCGCCCAGCTTCATGTCAGCCACGTGAATCAACCGGTAAATAAACCACAGGATCGCAATGGTACCGCCGAAATCGGACGCGGTCTTGGCAATGATCGGAAGGTGGTAGACGCCCGCGTGTTCGAAGTGGACGATGAGAGGAGATAAGGCCGCATAGATGCCGTACACCCAGATGAACAGGGAAAGAGGCTCGCAGATTGCTTCAAGCAGAAGCGCGGTCCAGGAAACCGCTCTCTCTTCCTCGGGGACTCTCCGGATCCGGGCTCGTATCAGGATGCGCACCACGCGTTCGAACAGCACCACCACAAAGATCAGAAGCAGACAAGATCCCAGGGTGAACCAGGTGATCGAGCCCAGGGCATCGTACCCGATCCACTTTCCGAAGAATGAGGAGGCCTTGCTCCCTATCTGATTGACTTCGCTACTTATCCGCGTAGCAAAACTGTCGACCGTCGCGGTCTCCTGTGGGGATTTCGCCGGCTTCGGAACTGCTTGGACACTCTTCGGTTCCGCTGCCTTTTCCCCCTCTTGCTTACCCGGAGCCGCAGCGACACAGGGCAGCGCAGAGCCGACGGCGAGGGCGACCATGAGCATGACGATCAGGCCCACTTTCATGTTCCGCGGAATCATTTCCCTTCCTTTCACGTATCAAGACCATACGGTCCGGCCGTCAGCAGTCTCCTTGTCTCGTCGAGAAGCATCGGCCGATCACATGAATCATTGTTGTACCACCGATTCTTCATGTGAGATCTGAGGCGTAGGACGAGCCTGAAGAGTTGGAAGCCCTGATGGATGCTGCCCGTACCTGCGATAGCTGAGCTACGCCTCATTGAACCGGATAACCGTCCACGGGATCGGTGCGCAAGAGAGCCTGAAAGAAGGGGGTTCGTATCCTTCAAATCCGTTGTCAGCGACCCACTCCGTCTGGTGATTCGCGCACCCACGGTGGGCCTGTTCAAGGGTGATGAGGCCTCACGCGCGGTACGATTGGAATCGTCAGTCACATCGTTACATCTTCAATTCAACGGGATCGCTGAAGAGTGTTGCGCGGTGTCACGGTCATTCGTAGATCTTTTCATCTTCGGCAAAGGCTTCGGCCGCGTCGCTCTCCGAATCGCGGATCTCCGGGGTATCTTTAAGCACCTCACGGTAGTATTCGTGCTGAATGATGAGGTTCATGATTTCATTCGTGCCCGTCCATATCATCATGAGCCGGGCGTCTCTCAGCAGACGCTCTACCGGGTAGACATTCGTATAGCCGATTCCCCCCATGATCTGCATCGCGTTGTTTGATATCTCCCACGCGGCTTCAGTGCTGAACTTCTTCGACTCGGACACGAGCCGGCGCGTGTAGCCCGTGCTACCCTGGCTGTCAACAGCGGCCGCGGTCATATACGTGAGTCCCCGCGTCGCGTCAAGTTTCGTGATGCTGTCAGCGATCTTGAAATTCACCCCTTGAAAATCCCGTATCTTGCTCCCGAATGCCTTCCGCCTGTTACTATAGCGCGCCGCGATCTCGAGCGCGGTGCGCGCAGCACCGGTTGATACCCCGGCCACGGTCATCCGCTCGGGAATCATCATCTGATAGAAGACCTCAGCACCTCTATTGAGGCCGAGGACAATGTTTTCCTCGGGAACGACAGTATCCTGGAAGACGATCCGTCCCGCGCCGCCGCCTCTCGTCCCCATGAGACCGTACACGTACTTCGCTTCAACCCCCATGTCTCTTTCAACGAGGAACGCGCTCAGAGACTTCTGGGGCGGCCCATCGCCGGTTTTGGCATACACCACGAAGAAATCCGCACCCTCGGCACCGACCACAAATCGCTTTTGGCCATTGAGGATGTAGGAATTCCCATCCTTTCGGGCAGTAGTGGTCGCACCAAAAAAATCGGAACCCCCCCGCGGTTCGGTCAGTGCCTCCGCGCAGAAAATCTCTCCCTTGAGCATCGGCTCGAGGTACTTCTTCTTTTGCTCCTCGGTGCCGAAGAAGTTAATGCATTCACCGACAATGCTCACCAGTGAATACAAACAGCAAAGTGACGCGCCCAAAGGTCCCAGCTCTTCAAGCGCGATGATTTCATCAGTCCACTTGAGACCTCGGCCGCCAAATTCTTTGGAGAACCTCAACCCGAGGAGATTCCGATTGGCTGCTTCGCACAAGTATTCCCGGGGATAGAGCACCTTGTCGGCATCCATGTCGAGCAGCAACTTCCTCGGGATACTTTTCACGAAATTCCTGACCTCGTTCCGGAGGGCTTTCTGTTGCTCCGTCATCAGAGCTTCTATCATCCTGCAACCCCTTTCCGTCCGCAGATATGTGACAGGTCGTCGCCGTGATTTCAGACGAGAAGTCAACCAGTTGTCCCGCCACGCAAGAGGAGCGCGGAGGCCCGTCGCTGGAGAACAGCTTTTCGGATCGAATCGGTTACCTCAGCTTCGTCAACCCTCTCGGCAGGGGCGAACACGGGTCATAAAAGGATCTATCCAAAAGCCTTTTCACGGCAATGCATCTTCAGTCAGCGCCGAACACGTTCATCAATTCGACCGTCGAGTCCGGGGCAATGATTCTCACATTTGCCTCGAGGCCCTCCAGGTGCTGGCGAACAGGCTGCTCACCTACGCCCGGCGGCGCATAGGTGGTGAACAGGACCTTTTGCGTCGAGGGCATGATTCGGGTGCGTTTGTCCGGACCGGAGTTGCTGTTCCTGGCCGTTGATCCTGACATACGTTTCAGTGCCTTTGGCCACGTCAAGCCGGACAGGCGGCCTCACCGCGGCCATGTCATGGCCCGCGGTCAAGAGCATGTTCCTCAATTCGGTAAGGAACATGGCTTCCACCAGCGCCGCGACCCGGGGAACGGACTTTCCCTTGAATATGATCGATTCAAGCTGGGCCAGGACATGGTAACTTTTCTTGAAGCGCTTGTAGTAGTCACGGTACGCTTGAATCGGGGGAATGGATTTCAGTTGGTCGCGGTCTTTGAACAGCGCGCGCAGCTCCTCTTCCAACTCTTCTTTGCCTCGGTCCAATCCCGTGTGCCTTGCCGGATTGGACACACCGTCCATAACGAGAACACCGGCGAACGCGCCGGGGTAAGCCTTCCGCCAGTCATCTGACACTGTGAACATGAGAGCCCCTCCTCGGATGAAAAACTCCGAATTTCAGGAGACAGCGGGGCGCAGTGGAGTCTCGCGCTCTTGTGCCCGGAGGATTTCTCCTCAAGCCTTCAGTCTACGCCATGGGGATCTGCCATTCATACGCCCGCCGATTGCCGCGCGGGAGTCTCCCTCCTTTGCTTCGATTCCATGACCGCGCCGGCCTGGACCGCATCGATGTTCCGTTACAGGATTACCATACCTGAACTTGCCCTG
>JARRRG010000043.1:0-8448 GCA_037380965.1 Deltaproteobacteria bacterium | reverse complement strand
ATCTCCCGCCTCACCGAGTAGTACACGTAGCGGTGTTCTTTGCGCCGCTGGATAAGCCCGACCTGGCGCAACAGATTCAGGTGATGGGACAGCGTCGGGGCCGGCACCCTCACCGCTTCCTGAATTTCTCCCGCGGACACCTCGCGGCCGGCTTGCACAAGGAAGAAAAAGACCTGAAGGCGAGTCAGATGGGCGAGGGCCTTGAGCGCGTCCACGTGGCTCTCGTTGGCCTCGAGCTTGTCAGGTGGCACGGGGTTGATTGACTTCATGTTTCGACAATTATCAAAGTATGAAATCCGTGTCAAGAAAAATTTCCGCCGCGTAAAACAGTCACTCAAAATCCTCAGACCGGTCAAAGCACACGGGGTCTGGTGCCGATGTCCCCGCAAGACCCGGTGGAAGAGCCCGGGATCATAAGGGGATACACATTGCGCGGCTCGGGAGGCGGTACCCGCCTGCAACTCTTGCCGTGCCCACGTTTGTCGGTTGTTGCACGTATGTAGAGAGAATCGTCGTTTCAGGGGTCGCGCGGCGGCTTGTCGGCGCCACGATCGCGGGGAAAGGCATCGTTTTCGTGTGGATGAGAGCGCCCGATGTCAGTTCATGCAATGGGGGAGCGTCCGAGTGTAGGGTGGGGTGATTTTTTGCGGTTGACAACCGTGCGAGGTCGTATTAATAAAGGAAACGAACGATCGTCCGATTTTGATTTTACCATACCGGCCCTTTTCGAAAGGAGGGCTGCAAACGCGCCGCGGTCCCAGTTAACAGGGGGTCTTCACTGCACGGGACTGGAGTTGCCGGTTCACTTCCCGGTTTCCCGCGGGGGCTCGCTGACCGGCGAACGAATGCACCATCTCGACACAACCTTCCCGATCATTTCAGTCACGTGGAAGCGGGTGAGTGGGAACACACCCATTCGGAGCCCGTTCAGGAGGACGCGTCAGTATGTCGATAACCTATGAAAAAGAGAATCGGATCGCGGTGGTCACCATGAACCGCCCGGAGGCCATGAACTGCATCTCTTTCGATGACCTCCAGGAGTTGGGCAGGGTCTGGCTTGAGTTCAGAGATGACGATCAGATGCTGGTCGCCATCCTCACAGGAGCGGGTGACAAGGCCTTTTGCGCGGGCGCGGACTTGCAGGATCTCATCCCGAGGGTCAATTCAGGCGAATTTTCCATCACTCCCACCATTGCAGGCTTTCTGAAAAACATCAACTGCTTCAAACCGATTGTAGCCGCGGTGAATGGGCACTGTCTCGCCGGCGGCCTGGAGATGCTCCAGGGGACCGACATCCGCATCGCTGTGGAAGATGCCACCTTCGGGCTTCCCGAGGTGAAGTGGGGACTGTTCCCTACCGCGGGGTCCACCGTGCGCCTGCCTCGTCAGATCCCCTTTTGCTGGGCAATGGAAATACTGCTTCTGGGTGAGCCGATTACCGCGGAGCAGGCTCTTAACATCGGACTGATCAACCGGATCGTACCCCGGGAGCAATTGATGGATACGGCCATGAAAACGGCCCTGAAGCTATCCCGGAACGGACCTCTGGCCCTGCGGGCAATAAAGGAGTCTGCACTCCGCTCCTACGACCTGCCCGAGGAAGAAGCGTACTACCTCGAGGCGTTCATGGCGAACCAGGTCTTCGGCACCCGCGATGCCACGGAGGGGCCGCGAGCGTTTCTCGAGAAGCGAAAGCCGGTTTTTGAAGGACGATGAAGCCACGTGAGACAGCACCGCATGCAATGACACCGGCCGCATCATAAGGAGGGGACCGATGAGGGGGCGAGTTGCGATCGTGGAAGTGGCCCAGAGCCCCGGAGGGGAGTCGGACGAATACTACCTCGATCAGGTCTATCGCGTCTGCAGGGAGGTTCTCGACAAGGCCGGGATTTCCAAGGATGACGTCGGCACGGTAGTGAGCGCGGCCTCTGACATGTTTCATGGCGGAGTTTCCTGTGCGAACGCGTACTTCTGGGACTCGGGCGGCGCGTTTCTCAAGAATGGATCGAGAAATGACGGTGAGTCCCTGACGTCGTTTCTCTACGCGGTCATGCGGATAGCATCGGGACATTATGACACCGCCCTCGTTCTCGGCGTGTGCAAGGGATCGGAAAACCCATCCACGGACCTCTGCACGCATTTTTTCACCGATCCCTTTTATCAGAGGCACATCGGCCTGAACGAAACGTTCGCGGCAGCCCTCCAGATGAGACAGTATCTCGACCGCTCTCACGTTACCGAAGAGCAATGCGCGCGGGTGGTGGTCAAGAATCTGGCCAATGCCCTGAGGAACCCTTACGCGCACGTGAAGAAAAGGGTGAGTGTGGACGAGGTGATGGATTCCCCACGAATCATGGATCCCTTGAAGCAGATGGAATGCGCTCCCAAATCAGAGGGTATTGTGGCGCTGCTGCTCGCTTCCGAGGACAAGGCGCGGGAGCTTACCGACAAGCCCGTCTGGTTCAAAGGGTGGGGCTCCTCCCTCGATACCGCGTACCTCGGCGACCGGGATCTTCTGGATTGCCAGCTCAAGGCAGCGGCTGCACGCGCGTATCAAATGGCCGGTATACGAGATCCGCGTGAGCAGATCGACGTGGCCGAGATCTCTGAGCCCTACGCGTTTCAGGAGCTCCTCTGGTGCGAGCAGCTCGGGTTCTGTCCCCCGGGAGAAGGCGGCACATTGATAGAAAGTGGGGCGACCGGGGTGGATGGCGATATTCCCGTGAATCCATCCGGCGGGGTGCTCGCCATGAATCCCTATGTAAGTCGGGGATTGTATCGCCTCTGCGAAGTTGTTCTCCAGATTACAGGCCAGGCCGGGGAAAGGCAGTTGGAGCGGGAAGTCAGGACGGGGCTGGCTCATGGAACCCAGGGCTTTGCCGGGCAATTTCACGCGGTTGCCATCGTGGAAGGCGGGCAAGCGAAGTAAGCGTTGCACAGCATTCGGAGAGATTATCGAGTAACCCTCGGGCGCACTCGCCTCGAGGAGGTGATGCCATGACAAGACCAGTGGCGATCGTCGGAGTAGGGCAAACAAAACCTGGTGACCGGTCGGAGGTCACCTATCCCGATCTTGTACGAGAGGCCGTCCAGGCCGTCTTTCATGACTCGGGGATCGACCCTGATGACATAGAGAGCGTCATTTTCGGGAGCATGCCCTCGATGATGGAAGGCGTGGCAATGAACCATTTCTATCTTGCCGACGCGTTGCGCGGGGTGGGCAAGACGTTCATGAGGACGGAAACCTGCGGCACCACCGGAATATCGCTCGCTTTTTCCGGATACTACTCAGTGGCTTCGGGGTTTGCAGACCTTGTGCTCGTCGTCGCATCCGAGAAGGTCAATGAAGGGGACGCGCAGGCAACGATGAGCACGGTGGCCGAGCCCTTCTATCAGCGCCCCTTTGCCGCGGGAGCGCCCGGCATGTACGCCATGTTGCCCAATGAGTGGATGTGGAAACACGACATCGAGGAGGACGCGTGCCGTGACGCAGCCGCCACACTGTCGGTGGATCACCACAGGGATGCCGTGCGAAATCCCTGTGCGCACATCAGGCGAGAGTTCACCCTGGAGGAGGTGAAAAGCGCTCCGGTGGTTGTCTATCCCATTCGGCTTTTGGATGTCTGCCCGACCTCGGACGGCGCGTGCGCGGTGATATTTGCCTCCGAGCGGATCGCGAAGAAGATGCGACAGAAGCCTGCCTGGATCAAGGGGATTGGATTCCGAGGTGATGAATACGTGGTGGGCGATAGCGACCGGGTAGAATCGCACTGTGCCACGGACGCGGCGAGGGAGGCCTACGAAATGGCCGGAATTACCCGTCCGCTCGAGGAATTGGATGTGGCTGAGCTGTACAATCCATTCACCTTTGTCGAGATGCTGCACATGGAGAGCTTTGGTTTTTGTGAGCCCGGTACCGCGACCGCCCGCGTTCTGAACGGGACCTTTTCTCGAGAAGGCACGCTCCCCTGCGGCCCGTCGGGAGGGGTGCTGTGCACGAATCCGATTGGCGCGACCGCGCTCATACGGGTGGCCGAGATCGTATTGCAGGTGACCGGCCGGGCCGGGGATCATCAGGTTCCCGGAGTGAAACTGGGGCTGGCCCACGGACTTGGCGGGGTGAATCAATTCAACGGGGTAATGATACTCGGCTCGGAACTCTAGGGAGCCGGGAGGGCTCGGTCCCGGGTCCGCGGATCCTGAGCTGTGCCAACCTTTTGTCCCGAGAAAAAGGTTGATTGCGAGGTGCAGTAATGTTGACCGTAAACAAACGGGGGCATCCTATTCTCGAGGCTGAGGCGAGCATTCCGTACGAGCTCGCGTACGGCCCGACCTGGCACCGATTTTTTGAAGAGCTCAAGCAGGAGAAGATATTCGGAACGAGGTGTCCCAAATGCGAACGGGTTCTCGTTCCCGCACGGACCTTTTGTCCTCGATGTTTTGTTGACATGGGGCAGTGGGTGCAGGTCTCGAACGCCGGCACCGTGGCCAACTGGGCCATCTGCAACCTCGCGTTTTTCGGCGCTCCCTTCAAGCCGCCTTTCATAACATCTCTCATCAAGCTCGACGGCGCGGATAACACGTTCTTTCACCTCGTGGGAGGATTCGACCTCGAGGATGTCAACCTTGTGGGCCGGATCATGAAGAGAGGTGTGAGGGTGGAAGCCGTATGGGAGCGTACAAAAAAGGGTTGCATCTTCGATATCAAGTACTTCGAGCCGTTGTAGGCTCGAGGAACCGTAATGGGAGCGAATCGTGACAATGAAGCAGATTACTGAAGTAGGGGTTGCCGTCAAGGACCTGGAAAAGGCGACCCGTCTCTTTGTCGAGCTCTTGGGAGCGAAGGCAGGAGAAGTCATAACCGTCGAACGCTACCAGATGCGCTACCGCATGTGTCGGCTGGGCAACGTGGACTTCGAGCTGATGGAGCCGCTGGGAGAAGAGGGAGTGATAGCCCGATTTATCGAGACCCATGGAGAGGGCCTTCACCACGTTGGCTTTGCCGTGGAAAACCTCCTCGATCACCTGGCCGCGCTCAAAGAGGAAGGAGTCCCCCTGATTGACGAGGAACCCCAGGAGCTGCTCGGTGCCACGTACGCGTTCGTTCATCCGTCAGCCTTCTCCGGGGTCATGTTTGAATTGATCCAATATCCTGAAGGCATCGACTTACCCCGATGAGAGAGGGGGTTGCGAGATGAGTTACCAGTTCATGAGTGAGCCCGCGGATCGACTCTATTTCGGTCCGGAACACACCATGCTCCGTCGGACGGTCGCGGATTTCGTGAAAAAGGAGATCAATCCCAACATCGACCAATGGGAACAGGACAATACGCCCCTCCACGAGCTCTTCAAGAAGATGGGCGAACTGGGACTCCTGGGCATTCGCTATGACCCGAAATACGGCGGGCAGGGGCTCGATTACTGGTTTGACACGGTTTTCCTCGAAGAGCTCGGACATATCAAAGCGATGGGCGTTCCCATGGCAATCGGTGTCCAGACCCACATGGCCACACCTGCACTCCACGATTACGGAAGCGAGTACCTCAAGAAGACGTACCTGAAACCCGCGATCGCCGGGGAGATGGTAGCGGCCGTCGCGGTGACGGAACCGGGGGCCGGGTCGGACGTTGGGGCTCTGAGAACCAGGGCAAGGAGAGAGGGAGACTACTACGTGATAAACGGATCCAAAACGTTTATCACCAACGGAGTTCAAGCCGATTTCGTGGTCCTTCTCGCCCGTACGAGCGATGAGCTCGGTTATCACTCATTCAGCCTTATCGTGGTTCCTACAGACCTGCCGGGATTCATCGTCAACAAGAAGCTGGACAAGCTCGGGATGAGATGCAGCGATACCGCGGAACTGTTTTTCGATGACCTCAAAGTGCCCGTCGAAAACCTCATCGGAAAGGAAGACGAAGGTTTCATCTACCAGATGCAGCAGTTCCAGGATGAACGATTCTGTGCACTGCCCATGAGTTACGTTGCCGCACGGGACATGATCGAGCTGACGGTCGACTACATCTCGCAACGAATCGTCTTCGGGGAACCGTTGGTCAAGAAGCAGGTGCTGAGGCACCGGCTCGTGGAGTGGCTCACGGAAATAGAGTGTTTAAAGCAGCTGACCTATCACATCGTACGAATGAAAACGAACGGGCTCGATGTCACCCGAGAAGTCTCCATGGGAAAACTGCTGGCCGGCGGCCTTGCAAGAAAAGTCGCGGACGGATGTTTGCAGATGTTCGGAGGCATGGGGTTCATGAATGAGAACATAATTTCTCGATACTTCAGGGATGCGAGGCTGCTCTCCATCGGAGGGGGCGCGGATGAAGTGATGAGCGAGGTTATCGCAAGATTGGAAGGCTTCTGAGAAAGGGACGCAAATGGAGAAAGAATGGTTATTCGACGAAGAGCATAGGATGTTCCGGGAGTCGGTCCGCAAATGGGTGGCCGCGGAAATTACCCCGTACGTGAATGAGTGGGAAGAAAAAGGGGAGTTTCCGATGGAGCTCTATAGGCGGGCTGGAGAGCTCGGCTTCTTCGGTGGCGGTATCCCGGAGGCGTACGGCGGGGTCGGCGGTGACTTCCGGTACAAAGTTGTTCTTAGCGAAGAGGTTGCCAAGTGTGGATCGGGCGGGGTCGGGGCCGGTCTCGCTCTTCATGAGGCCATCGCTCTTCCCGTTGTGAATACCTTCGGTACCGAAGAGCAGAAGCAGAAATATCTTGTCCCCGGGCTCAGGGGTGAAAAGATCGGTGCCCTGTGCGTTACCGAGCCGAATACGGGGTCGGATGTCGGTGGCCTCCAGACACGCGCGGTCCGGGACGGCGACGAATTCGTGGTCACCGGATCGAAAATGTTTATCACGAATGGGGTACGCGCGGATTTCTATATTGTGGCGTGCAAGACCGAGCGGGAAATGGGACATAGAGGCATCAGCCAAATTCTCGTGGAAAAGGGAACCCCCGGTTTTACCGTAAGCCGAAAACTGGACAAAGTGGGGTGGCGCACGTCGGATACCGCGGAACTGTCATTCGACGAAGCGAGGGTCCCGGCCTCCAATCTTCTGGGCACGGAGAATCGGGGTTTCTACCAGATCATGCACGGCTTTCAGACCGAACGGCTGATAATGGCGGTCGGATCGGTAGCCGCGGCCCAGCATTGTTTCGACATAACGCTCAAGTATGCCAAGGAACGAGAGGCGTTCGGCCGTCCCATCGGGTCCTTTCAGGTAACCCGTCACAAGTTTGCCGATATGCTCACCTGGATCGAGGCGGCCCGACGGCTCGTGTATCACACGGTGTGGCTCCTGATAAACGGACTCGATTGCGCGAAAGAGATTGCCATGTGCAAGGTGTACGCATGCGAGAAAGCCGTTCAGGTGGCGGATATGTGTATCCAGATTCACGGGGGATACGGGTGCATGATGGAGTACGCGGTGCAGCGTATCTGGCGGGACCAGAGGATCAATCCCATTGGGGGCGGTACGTCTGAAGTCCAGAAAGACATCATTGGAAAGCTGCTCGACCTTTAGCGACTATCTCATTGCGGCTTTCCCGTCAGTGTGACGGCTGGCAGTCGAGATGGGGGAGAAATTACTTGACAGAAATCTAGGCTTTGACTAAGAATGGCCGAACGAGCGATCGTTTCTCCTGGGGGAGAGGCTTCTCCAACCATGGTCAAAACCAAAATCAAAGACCCCGTCCGGGTCCAAAAGAAGCAAAAACAGATCTTTCGCGGCGCCATGAAGGTATTCCGAACCAAAGGGTTCCATGCCGCTTCCATCAGGGAGATCGCCAAGGCCTGCCGCATCAGCCTCGGTAGTCTCTATGATTACATCGAAACAAAAGAAGATATCCTCTTTCTCGTTCATAAGGAAATTCTCGATCAGATATATCGGCGGGTCGACGAGAGCCTGACAAAGTATCAGGACCCGCGAGATCAACTGACCCATGTGCTCGCCGAAATATTTCGGCTCAGTTTCCAGTTGAAGGACGAGATCCTCTTCATCTACACCGAGACGAAGTCATTGGAAAAGAAGTATCTCTACGAGGTGCTGCAGAGGGAATCCGAGTTCGTAGAAGCCATAGAAGCCATGATCCGGCGAGGTGTTAACGAGGGCTCTTTTGACAGCAGTAATCCGGCCGTCTTAGCCAACGTGATCGCGCTCACGGGCGCGATTATCCCCTTGCGAGGCTGGAACATCCTTCCTCACTACGGTGAAAAAGAAGTCGTAGACGAGCTGATAACCATCTTTCAGAAAGGGTTGTTCGTACATAAAGTCCCGACGACCTGCGACACGTGACGAGCGCGTTCCTTTGTCGTTCCTGAATCCATGAGCAGCGGGAGGCAGCGATGCCACCCTTGAGGTCTTCGGAGATGCGTATTTCTTTCACTGTCCAATCTCAACGTAACAGAGGGAGGGAAAGACCATGACGAGAAATGCCTGGATT
>JARRRG010000042.1:0-9613 GCA_037380965.1 Deltaproteobacteria bacterium | reverse complement strand
ACGAACGAGCCCTCGTAAGAGATGAAATCGCAGTTCACGTACATCCGGTCCGAATCACTGGAGCAAGCCCTCGATTTCCTGGCTCGCAACGGTCCGGAGACGTCCCTGCTGGCCGGCGGCACCGATCTGATGATTGCGATCAGAAACGGTGAAATGTTCTCGAGGTACGTGCTGGACAACCTGAGAATGGGCTCGTACGTTAAATCGGCCAGAATGGAGCGAGAATCGAGCCTTGAGCAAGTCTTCAGTTTCTTCCCGAGACTCCATGAGCGAATGCACCAGAACGGCGGGACTCTGAGCGGCGGCGAGCGGCAAATGCTGGCCATCGCCAGGGCGCTCATGAGCCGCCCGATCCTTCTGCTGCTCGACGAGCCGTCACTCGGACTCGCCCCGATCCTCGTCAACAAGGTGTTTGAGACCGTGAGAGATATAGCGGCCACCGGCCTGACGGTGCTCCTGGTGGAACAGAATGTTCACCATTCACTCGAGATAACGGACCGGGCCTACGTTCTCGAGAATGGACGAGTAGTTATGGAAGGCTCAGGGAGCGAGCTCTCTCGCAATGATCACGTCAAAAAGGCGTACCTGGCGATCTGATGGGGGCGGCAACGGATGAAAACCCCAAACGGACTTGAATGCAACGATCGAGTGAAGATAGCCTTCCGCGTGAACGGGAAACCAATGGAGCTCGAGGTGCGTCCATGGCAGTCGGCCCTGGACGCGCTGCGAGACGAGCTCGGGCTTACCGGCGCGAAGGAAGGCTGCGGTATCGGAGAGTGTGGAGCCTGCACCATTATTGTGGACGGAAATGCGGTCAATTCCTGCCTCATGCTGGCTCCCCAACTCGATGGGCGCTCCGTGGAGACCATTGAAGGTCTGGGTTCCGGGGACTCCCTCCATGCTCTTCAGGAAGCTTTTCTCGCGCATGGTGCCGTGCAGTGCGGATTCTGCACCCCCGGGGTTTTGCTGTCGGCCAAGGCGCTTCTCGACCGGAATCCGCGTCCTGACCGCGATGAGATCGTGGAAGCGCTCTCGGGAAATCTCTGTCGCTGTACCGGGTACCAGCAACGAACGAGCCCTCGTAAGAGATGAAATCGCAGTTCACGTACATCCGGTCCGAATCACTGGAGCAAGCCCTCGATTTCCTGGCTCGCAACGGTCCGGAGACGTCCCTGCTGGCCGGCGGGACCGATCTGATGATTGCGATCAGAAACGGGGAAATGTTCTCGAGGTATGTGCTGGACATCTCGAGGCTGCCCGAGGCGCGGGTCATCCAGCTCTCCGAAGGCCGACTTCAGATAGGCGCGGCCGCGACCTTTACCGAGATCATACGCTCCTCTGTTGTTCAGGCGTCCGCCCCGGTGCTGGTGAGCGCGTGCAAGTGCATTGGCAGCACCCAGATCCGGAATGCGGGAACACTCGGCGGAAACGTGGCCAATGCATCACCCGCGGCTGACGGCATTCCGCCCCTCGTGGTCCACAGAGCCCGCGCCCTGTTGCGTACGGCTTCCACCGAGCGCCTCGTACCCGTTGAAGAGCTTGTCACCGGTCCGTACCGAACGAGTATTCAGCCGGGGGAAGTACTGATCCACTTCCTGTTGGAGCCGGTGAGCGCGACGTACCGGCATAGTTTCCAGCGAGTGGCTCGCAGGCGCGCCCTTGCCATCGCAAGGATGAGCGTCGCCGCGATCGCGTCGCTCGGTACCGACGGGATCGTCACCGATCTCCGGCTGTCTCCCGGATCCGTGACACCCGCGCCGTGTAGGATGACCGCGGCTGAGAATCATCTGCTCGGGAAGCGCCCCGATAGCGAGCTCATTCGGGAGGCTGCCGAGATGGTGTCCCTTGAGATGATCAGGCAGAGCGGCATACGTCATTCCACCGAGTACAAAAAACCCGCTGTCGAAGGGCTGGTAGTCAAGGCCCTGACTGAGCTTTTCCAGGAATAGCCCGGTATGAAAGAGCACGCTCAAACCGCGGTCGGTGTCAACGCCACAAGGGTCGGCGCACGCTCCCGACTGTTGGGCAGAGTCCAATTCGCCGCGGACATGCGCATGGACGGCGCGGTGACCGTAAAGGCCTTGAGAAGCGACCGGCATCATGCGCTCATCGTCGATCTGGATACCTCGGCCGCGGAAAAGGAACCGGGATGCCTGGCTGTGTTCACGTTTAAAGATATCCCCGGGCGGAACCGACTGGGAATCATTAACAAAGACCAGCGGCTGCTCGCGGAGGAAAAGGTTCGGTGCGTCGGGGATCCGATCGCGCTGGTGGTGGGCGAAACCCCTGACGCGGCCGAAGCCGCGCTCGGGAAGATACGGATACGGTATCAGGACCTGCCCGCGGTTTTCGATCCGGAAGAAGCGCTTCGGCCGGGAGCGCCTCAAATTCACGAGGAAGGAAATCTTCTGATCCGAAAGGTGGTGAAGCGGGGGAACCCGGAAGGAGCGTTCCAGCAAGCGGACCTGATCGTGGAACGGGTGTACACCACGCCTCATGTCGAGCACGCCTATATCGAGCCTGACGCGGGCCTCGCGTACATTGACGGTGACGGGACCGTGGTGGTGTACGCATCGACGCAGAATCCCCACTACGATCAGAAGGATGTGGCGAGTCTTCTCGATCTGGATGAAGATCACGTTCGAGTGATACAGACGGCCACCGGCGGAGGATTCGGATCGAAACTGGACATGAACGTTCAAGGGTTTGTGGCTCTGGCCGCGTATCTTCTCGGCCGGCCCGCCCGCATGGTCTACTCGCGTGAGGAAGCTTTTGTCGCCACGGCCAAACGTCATCCTCTCAAGATTACCTACAAGAGCGGTGCGATGAGCGACGGGAGATTGATCGCTGCCGACGTTCGCATTGTGGGCGATACGGGCGCGTACGCTTCCTACGGTATGGCGGTGGCGACTCGTGCAGCCGTCCACGCGACCGGCCCCTATGAAGTACCCAATATATTCATCGAATCGACCTTTGCGTACACCAATAACCCCATGGCTGGAGCCATGAGAGGTTTTGGGGTGCCGCAGCTCGCGTTTGCCCACGAGTCACAGATGGACATTCTCGCCGGAGAATTGGGGCTCAGCCCCCTTGAGATCCGCATGCGAAACGCTCTGCGCATAGGCTCGACGACCCCCACCGGTCAACAGCTCACCGCAAGCGTGGGCATAGGGAAGTGTCTCCGGGCCATAGCCCCGTATTACGAGGAGAGCCTCCGGCACGATCAGGATGCCTGTTCCGCTTTTTCGAGGCGCGGAAGGGGCCTCGGCGCGATGATGTACGGGATAGGCAACACGGGCATGCAGAATCCCTCGACTGCTCAAATAGAGCTGAGCCGCGAGGGGCGGATCACGCTCTTCACCGGCGCGGCCGACATAGGTCAGGGGTCGTGCACGGTGTTGCGTCAATTGGCGGCCGAGGTTCTGAGGCTCCCCCCGGAGCGGATCGAGATGGTCGCCGCGGACACGCAACGAACCACCAGCGCGGGCGCCACGTCGGCCAGCCGACAGACGTACATCTCAGGCAACGCGGTGCTGGACGCGGCGGCACAACTGGCGGATGTGTTGTTGTCCGAGGCCGCGCTGATCATGAAGGTGGATCGTAATGACCTCGTGCTGGAGGACGGCGTGGTTGTTTCGAGGGCCGATCCGGAAAAATCGGTGTCATTCGAGCGAATCGCCAAGAGGGCCCACCGCACGGGAATTCCCTTGAAATGGGATGGATACTTCGATCCCGAAACGGTGCCACTGGATCCGGAGACCGGTGCGGGCAAGCCCTATGCCACGTACGCGTTCGCGTGTCACATGGTCGAAGTCGAGGTCGACACGTCATCCGGGGAGGTTCGCGTCCTGCATGTCGCGGCCGCACACGATGTCGGAAAGGCGATTAATCCCGACAGCATACGCGGGCAGATCAACAGCGGGGTAGCCATGGGAATCGGCTTTGCACTGATGGAAGAGTACCATCCGGGCGCGACCGAATCGATGAAAGACTATCACATCCCGACCTGCGCGGATGTCCCCGAGGTGGCAGCGATTATCGTTGAAGACCCGGAACCCTCAGGCCCGTTCGGAGCCAAAGGAGTGGGCGAGCCTGCACTGATCCCCACCGCACCGGCTATCGCAAATGCAATCGCGGACGCGCTCGGCGTTCGAACATTCGACCTTCCGGCAAACCTCGAGCGAGTTCTGAGAGCGAGCACAACGGCAAAACCGTGTTGAGAAGGAGGGACCATGGCCAGCACATTGATACGAAATATCGGGACCGTCGTGAGCGGGGACATTCGAAACCCGATCCTGGATGCGGATGCCATACTGGTGTCGGACGGGAAGATCGAAAAGATTGGGAAAACCGCGGACCTCGAACCCATTGATGCCGACGTGGTGGTGGACGCCGCAGGAAGCACCATTTCACCCGGCCTCATCGACTCTCATTGCCACGTGGTGTTCGGCGACTTCACGCCCCGCCAGAGTCAGTTGGGGTTCCTCGAAAGCGAGGCGCACGGGGGCGTGACCACGATCATCTCCGCGGGTGAAGTGCATCTTCCGGGTCGTCCCAAGGACCCGGCCGGCGCGAAGGCCCTTGCGATCGTTGCGGCCAAAGCGTTCGCCAATTTCCGGCCCGGTGGGGGAAAGGTCGTGGGCGGAGCGGTGATCCTTGAAAAGGGTCTTACGGAGAAGGACTTCGAGGAGATGGCCCGGGAGGGTGTCCGGGTTGTGGGCGAGATCGGCCTGGGCTCGGTGAAATTTCCCGAGGATTCGGTCCAGATGGTAACGTGGGCAAAGCAGAACGGGATGGTTGTCATGATGCACACCGGAGGCACGTCCATTCCCGGAAGCGACACGGTCTCGGCAGAACAGGTAATGGCCACAGGACCCGACATCGTATCCCACATCAACGGCGGTCCCACCGCGGTGGCGCCGGAAGAGATCAAGAAACTGGTCGAACAAACGGACTACGCGCTCGAAATCGTTCATTGCGGCAATACCAAGGCAATGGTGGCCGCGTTGAACTTCGGCCTGGCCAGCGATGCTCTCGATCGCTTCATCATCGGCAACGACGCGCCGTCAGGAACCGGCGTGATCCCTCTCGGCGTGCTCCGGGTCATCGCCATGGCCGCATCCCTCACCGACGTTACCGCGGCGCAGGCGATCTGCATGGCCAGCGGTAATACGGCACGCGTCCACCGGCTCGACCGTGGCTTCGTTCAGGAAGGCCTGGCTGCCGACCTTATCTCGATGGACGCGCCCATGGGATCGATTGGCACGGACGCACTCACCGCCATCGAGGCGGGGGATATTCCCGGCGTCTCGATGGTAATGGTGGACGGAAACATCGTCATCAAGAAGAGCCGCAATACTCCGCCCGCGGTCAGACAGGCCAAGGTCGTATGAGTGCTGCTCTGCTTCTCGCTCGAGTGCTGCCGGGTTGAGTGATGAGGAGGTTGGAGAGCAATACGATACAGGGTAGTGAGCAATGAAAGTTCGTTTGGAAAAGTGCGTCGGGTGCGCATCCTGCGTCATGGATTGTCCTGTCGGCGCGATTCGCCTCAAGAAAAAGAAGGCATCCATCGATGAGACGTGCATCGAATGCGGTGCGTGCCTGAGAGTGTGTCCTGAGGACGCCCTCTTTTCGGAGGATGCCCCTGTGCGGGACGCGGTGACATGCGAAGCGTGTACCGTCCGATGCCAAATAACGGAAGGCCATACGGGCGCGTGTCAGCGGTTTGTCAACCGGGAAGGGTCGCTGGAGAGGACCGTTTCCCTCAAGACGTACGAGGACGTGCGCCATCTCGTTGGACCCGACTGGCAGCCGGCCATTCGAGAGCCGCTGATAACGGGCATTGGAGCAGGCACTACCTATCCGGATTGCAAACCGGCACCTCACATCGTTCAGTCGAAGGTGGAGGGCGTGGACGTCGTAACGGTTGTGACCGAAGCCCCGCTGAGTTACTCCGGTATCAAGGTGAAGGTCGATACGGACAGAACCATCGGGGAAGAAGGCGCAAACGTGATCTATCGCAAGAAGAAGGTGGGGCATCTCACCACCGAAGAATACGGCTCGAAGATCATCTCGATCGGAGGCGTCAACCTGCTGACCGGTCCCGACGGGCTTTCAGTGGCTCGACTCGTTTCGGATCTGGCGAATCGCAGGAAGGTGAGGATCAGGATAGACGGAGGGAGCCTCATTGAGCTCGAGGTCGGGCATCACCCGGTTATCGACGGAGAAGTGGACCGGCTGATGCGGGTTGGGTGCGGGAGCGCGACGCTCGGTCTCTTCGCCGGCATTTTCAAGGACGCGGCCGATGAGGCCATTATCATCGATTCCCATCTCACGGGACTGATGAGCGAGCACGCGGCCGGCACGTACGTCGGCGTCCGTCCCAGCGGCGTGCGCCTGAAGTTCAGGAAGAGCACGCCGGGAAGGTATTTCGGAGATCACGGGGACGGGTGGGGCGGCACATCGATCACCGATCCCGCGGAGATCATCGACTCGATCGACATGACGGTGGCGCGGCCCGGCATGACCATCATGATTACCGAGACCACCGGCGAAAAGGCAGCGCTCTTTCGGGTCAGGAAGGACGGAACCATCGAGGAGGTGCCCCTCTCTCCGGAGGTTCGGAGGGCGGTGGCCGATCTGAACGACACCTGCCAGGAAGCCCGGGTCAGCGCGGTCTATTGCGGGGGTTCCGGAGGCAGCGCCAGGGCAGGGGCGGTAAAATACCCGATCAAGCTCACCCGCGCGGTCCATGAGATGAAGGCCCGGCTCACCATCGGTGGTGCGCCCGCGTTCGTTTTGCCCGGAGGAGGCATCAATTTCATGGTGGATGTCGAGAAGGTCATGGCCGGCGCATTCACCTGGGTCCCCACCCCCGCGACGGTTTGTCCCATCGAGTACACAATGAGCCTCGAGGATTACCGGGCCATGGGAGGGCACGAGGAGGCGATTAAACCCTTTCACCCCAAGGAATAGGGCGGCGCACCTTGTGGGATCGTCAAATCCTTTCGCTGGGCGACGGCTCGGTTCTTGTGGAATGCGGGCCGATGCGGATGTTCATCGAAGCTTCCGCGGCCGGTACTCCTCGGCCTGACCTGTGCCGCAGGGCCGCGGAAAAAGCCGTAACCTTTTTGGAAGAAGTGGCCGCTCAACGGAATTCGCTCCGCGCGCCGGCTCTCGAAGTGCCCGAACCGACTCCGCGATCGATTGTGCACCGGATGTGGGAAGCCGCCCGGCTCGTGGGTGATGCGGATCTCACCCCCATGGCTTCAGTTGCCGGTGCGATCGCGGATGCCACCGCGGATCTTCTCGAACGCGAAGGGATGTCCCGGGTCGTGGTGAACAACGGGGGAGATGTGGCATTCCGGCTGAAGGATCGGGAGAGGCTCTACGTGGGGATTCGTCCTGATGTCGGTAACTCGGCCATGTCCCATCGAGTTCTCGTCACCCCCGACATGGGTTTGGGCGGCGTCACGACGAGTGGACTGGGCGGGCGGAGTTTTACTCGGGGTGTGGCGTCCGCGGCGACGGTCTTTGCGTCGACCGCAACCACGGCTGACGCGGCCGCGACCGCGGTGGCAAACGCGACCTACGTCCCGAGTGAGAACGTCATTCAGCGCATGGCGGAATCGATTCAGCCGGACACGGATCTGAAAGGGGTTCGCATCACCGCTTCCCTCGGCGATCTCTCCCCGGAGGAGATCGAAAAGGCCCTCCAGCAGGGAATGACGAAGGCCGAAGAGATGGCGTCCCGCGGTCTTATCTACGGCGCGTGTCTGTTCGTCAAGGGACGAATGAGGTCGACGAGCCGTCTGTCACCACTTTTGGAGCCTCTGGTACCGATATCTCGATACTAAATACGGTCCATGAAAAGGAGTTGAGCAATGGAGATCAGAAAAATCGTCACGGTGGTGGAAGAAACACGGATGGAGATGGGCAAGACAGTCGACCCTCCCACGAGACGGGCGGCAGTGGCCGCGGTCATCAAGAACCCGCTGGCAGGACTGTTCAAGGAGAACCTGGAAGAGTTGATGGATGTTGGTGAAGAGCTCGGCGGCATGCTCGGGAAGATGGCCGTGCAAGCATTGGGCATTGCCCCGGAACAGGCGGAAAGCTACGGCAAGGCAGCCATCGTCGGGTCGAACGGTGAGCTCGAGCATGCCGCGGCCATTCTCCACCCGAAATTGGGAAAACCGTTTCGTGATGCCCTTGGAGGCGGTAAAGCCATTATCCCGTCGGCCAAGAAGATGGGGCGGCCGGGCACGGAGATCGATGTTCCGGTTCATTACAAGGACGCGGCCTTCGTCCGTTCCCACTTCGACGCCATGCCGGTTCGAGTTCAGGACGCGCCGAGAGGGGATGAAATTGTCGTGGCTCTTGTGGTCACCGATTCTGGCCGGCCCCTTCCCAGAGTCGGGGGCCTGGTGAAGGGGGACGCGAAAAAGGAAGATGGCTTGAGATGAAAACGGGATTCCGCGCCGCGCGCTGAGCTGCGCGACAACATGCTCTTGGTTCCCGGGAACATCGTCGGATTGAGCACTCATTCCCGTAGTGCAGGCTTCGAAGCCCCGGTCAAAAAACCGAGCACGATGGGTATCGGAAAACCTCCGCGGCTTCGCCACGGATATCCTGAGAGGCGGTCGGAGGGGCTGTGATCCAATTTGATATGGAGGGGAGACGCTCTCCTCTCCATGCCACCCCGTACTGGATGCAAGCGCGAGAGTGCGCGTCGCCTGTTAAGGAACATTCCGTGAGAAATTCTTGAGGCTCCCCGCAAGCCCCTTTCTTTCAGAGAAGCGTCTCCGAGACGATCTTCACAATCCTCTGTGCCACACCCTCGCCAAGCTCCCGTATCATGTCACCCGATCCGGGGCGATGCCCCTGCTCGATTCTCGCGAGCGCATCGATAACCCGTTTCTTATCCCTTCCCACGAGGGTTACCGCGCCCCGTTCCGCGTAAACCGGATGTTCCGTGATCTCCCGGCATGCCAGACAGGGCACGTTGAAGAAGCTGGCCTCGGATTGTATCGAACCGGAATCAGAGAGGATGAGAGAGGCGCCTTCAATGAGGGAGAGAAAATCGATGTACGGTTGCGGGGGTACGAGCTTCAGGTTTGGAAGCGTGTCGATCCTGGCTGTCAGGCCGAATTCCTCGAGGCGTTTTCCGGTCCTGGGATGCAGGGGCAGGATGACCGGATAGGGAATGGACTCCACGAGATCGATAATCTCGGACAGGGCCTCCGGATCGTCCACGTTGGCCGCGCGATGAAGGGTAACTAGGGCGTACGAGGCACGGGAGAGGTGGAAGTCTTCCCAGCGCCGGCGTTTTCTGATACGGGGCAGGAATATCTGAAGCGTTTCGAGCATGATATCCCCGACGAGATGGACACGGGCCATGTCGATCCCTTCTCTCCTCAGGTTTTCCACTCCCGCGGGCTCGGAGACGAAGAGGAGGTTCGAGAGGCAGTCGATAAGCTTCCGGTTGATCTCCTCTGGCATGGATTCGTCAAAGGATCTGAGGCCGGCCTCAACGTGGGCCACCGGGATCCCGAGCTTGCGTGCGACGATCGACGCTGCGAGAGAGGAATTCACGTCACCCACGACGAGCACCATG
>JARRRG010000041.1:0-8603 GCA_037380965.1 Deltaproteobacteria bacterium | reverse complement strand
TCGAGAATTTCTCCAACGCGAGTTCGATCGTGCCTGGCGGTATAGGAAAAATTTTTCGCTTATGGCAATATCTTGGAAGTTCAAGCCGTCGGCCTCGTCCCGATCGATCGACGAGCTCGCCGCCTTTTTGAAGGGCAACATCCGTGCTTCGGATCTGGCCACGCAAGGTGATGGAATGGTGCTTTGGGTGCTCCTCCCCGAAACCGACATCAGCGGTGCCAGCACTGTCTCGGAACGACTCATCGCGAAAGCGAGAGATCGATTTTGCGATGAGGTAAGCCTCCATATCGGTGTCACTGAATTTTCCAGGGGCGCGGCGGTCGCAAATCGGCTGGTGCGAGAGGTCCGGATCGCCCTGGAAGAGGCTGAAGAAGACGATTCCGACAGGATAGTCATAAAAATAATTCCCTCACCCCCGGGGTGGCCGCCATCCGATCCTGTTGTGCCGCGTCCGGGGGATTGACGTGTTGTTCGCCTCTTTATCTCCACCATGGTCCACCACTCACGTGAATTGAAGCCCCAAGGTATCAAACTGAAAGAAGGCTCCCATCGGCAGATCCGGTCTTTTCCCTGGCCTCCCAGAATCCAGGTCGCCGGTGTATCCTCTCTCGAGGAGGCCCTCTGTTGCAGGAGCATGGGGGTAGACGCGCTCGGATTCACCCTGTCAATTCCAGGCGGAATTCACGATGGTCTGACCGAGGGCAGGGCGCGCGCAATAATCGAACATCTGCCGTCCGGCATCCTGCCCGTGGTGATCACGTATCTTCAGAGTGCCGAGCAAGCGAGCCGTCTTGTCAACGAGGTACGAGGCCGGGCCGTCCAGTTTCATGGGGGACTCGCGGCAGATGAAGTTGAGTGTTTTCGAGCGCAGTGTCCGGGCGTCAAAGTCATCGGTGTCGTAACGGTGGCGGGCGAGCAGAGTTTGGAACGAGCGGCCGAATTTCGACCCCCCCTGTGGGACGCGCTGCTCCTCGATTCCCTTGATCCCCACACAGGCCGGATCGGGGCTCCCGGGAGAACTCACGACTGGTCGATCAGCGCTCGGATTGTCGAGAATTCGCTCGTGCCCGTGATTTTGGCCGGCGGTCTCAATCCGACAAACGTTGGTCAAGCCATTTTGAAGGTCCGTCCTCATGGGGTTGACGCTCATACAGGTGTTGAAAACCTCGACGGCAGCCGAAGCTTCGAGAAGATCAGGATGTTCGCGACTGCGGCCCTGGATGCGATGGAGCCCCCGGCTCGCCGATAATCAAGCAATCATGCTCTGCTCATCCCCGACACGCTCACTCCTATTCCCCAATGAGCACCGGACACTCACGGTCAAAAAGGACACACCTTGTGAAGGAGTTTCACTAACCTGTCTGTCTCACTCGGCGAACGCGGATCGATCTTGACGGCTCACCTGGGGGAATATACTCTCTGCTCACATATATTCTGATCGCAGAGCGACGCGTACGCGCAGGCGGCTGATCGAGCACTGCCTTGAGCCCGAAATCGGGCCATGGGGAGAGCCTCGTTTCCTCGCATTGCCCCTCGCGTGGTTTTACGGGAGCGCATCGCCGGAACCGACTACGGAGTGTACATGACCCCTTTATTGACTCGTTACGTTTGTATACACGGCCACTTCTACCAACCGCCGCGTGAAAACCCCTGGCTCGAAGAAATTGAGGTCCAGGAGTCCGCGCATCCCTGGCATGACTGGAACCAGCGAGTCACTGACGAATGCTACACCCCGAACACCCAGGCCCGGATACTTGACGACCGGGGTTGGCTTAGTGATATCGTTAATAATTACGAATACATCAGCTTCAATTTTGGACCCACTATCCTCTCCTGGTTGGAAGAACATGCAGCCGAGACATACCACGCAATTCTCGAAGCGGATGCGCTGAGTCGCGAGCGTCGGTCCGGTCATGGCAATGCGTTGGCCCAGGTATACAATCACATGATCATGCCGCTGGCCTCGACTCGCGACAAGATCACCCAGACTGCCTGGGGCATCGAGGACTTTCAGAGACGCTTCGGCCGGGATCCGGAAGGGATGTGGCTCCCCGAAACAGCCGTGGATTCTGAGACGTTGAGCGTTCTGGCCCAGTTTGGAATTCGGTTCACCATCCTTTCCCCCCGCCAGGCCGCGAACTTCAGAGTTTCCGCAGGCAGGGAATGGGTAAGCTGCGGCTCGCAGTCCATCGATCCAACCCGGCCGTATTTGTGTCACCTTGCCCGGGGACGGACGATCACGCTTTTCTTCTATGAGCCGTCGATCTCACAGGCCATTGCATTCGAGAAGCTGCTTGACAGCGGAGAGGCTCTGAAAAACCGCCTGCTCGAAAAATTCTCCCATTCGGGCTCTGAGCCCCAGTTGGTACACATCGCGACCGATGGTGAATCGTACGGCCACCATCATCCGTTCGGGGAGATGGCATTGGCCTATGCTCTGAACCGTCTCAATCAGGAGCCGGACCTGCGAGTCACAAATTACGGTGAGTTTCTGGAAGAACATCCGCCCTCGGCTGAAGTGGAGATCGTTGAGAATTCCTCCTGGAGTTGCGTTCACGGCCTCGGTCGATGGTCTGAGGATTGCGGCTGCTGCCTCGAACCGAGACCGGGATGGAATCAAAAATGGAGGGCTCCACTGAGGGAATCGCTCAATCTCCTCAGGGATCGGGCGGATATGGTCTATGTCAAGAAGAGCTCCGGCTTGTTAAAGAATCCCTGGGCCGCCCGGGACTCGTACGTGCGATTGGTCCTCGATCATCACACTGCCGTCTCTGAGTACCTCAAGGAGCACGCGGTCCGGCCGCTCACCAACGCGGAACGGGTTCTCGTGCTGAGCCTGCTCGAGATGGAGCGCCACAGGATGCTCATGTTTACGAGCTGTGGCTGGTTTTTTGATGATATTTCGGGGATAGAAGCGCTCCAGATTCTCCGGTACGCCGCGCGGGTGCTCCAGATTGCTCGGCCGTTCGATGCCTCTCTTGAAAGCGATTTTCTCTCAGTATTGTCCCGTGCGCGCAGCAATGTGAAACCGCATCCGGGAGGAGATGAAATCTTCAAGCGCCGCATTTTGCCGCAAGTCACGGATCTGGCCAAGGTGGCTGCGCATGTTACCGTCTCTTCGGTATTCGAGGATGTGCCGTTGCAGGGCACCGTGTTCTGCTACGAAATCAAGCTCAAGAATGGCGTGCGGGAGGAGATCGGAGAGAAACTCCTCTCGATCCGGCGCATGTCGGTTTTCAGCAAAGTAACGACAGAGAGCAAGGAATTCATTGTTGCCATGCTTCACTTTGGGGGGGTGGACTTTCGGTGCTCGGTCAAGGGATTCAGCAGCATAAAGACCTTCGAAGCGATGAAGAAAGACCTGGTGGAATGCTGCTCGAGGCAATCCACCACGGAATTGGTGCGCAAGCTCGATAGTTATTTTCCGGGAGACTACTTCTCTCTTTCAGACCTTTTCTTTGAGCGGCGTTCCTGGATCGTGGTGACCTCAACGCGCAAGATGTACGAGGAACAGGCGGGCCTTTTTGAGGCCTTTTACCGGAAGACCAAAGAGTTCGCGTTGTTGATACGGGAAACGGGAGCGCCGGTCCCCGACACATTCCTGGCCTCCGCCAGATTTGTCTTGAACCGGAGGTTTCTCAGAGAACTGGAGAAACTGTCCGCGGGCTCCTTCCCGGACGAGCTGGAATCGCTCCTGGAAGAAGCCGGTTTCTGGAAGATACACCCGGATATCAGCGCTGCGGAAAAACTCATCAGGTCTCGTATCTTGGATCTCGTCGGTCACATTGAGGAGAATGCCGAGGATGAGACTATTCCAGCCGAGATCATCAGATTTCTCGACCTGTGCCGGGACCTCGAAATACCGATCCAATTGGCACAGGCGCAAATCTCATTCTTCCTAACCATTCGAGCGATCCAGGCGCAGGATGGCGCGAAGATTACCGAGCGTCTCCGAAAGCTCGGCGAACGGCTGGCCGTCAAAATCAACGAGGACTAACGAGCCGACCGATTGCGCACGGTCCCGAGCATGGGGGGATCCCCATAACACCGGGTGGGTGAAGATCCATCATGCGGTCATGTGCCGGACGTCTCTCGCGGTCGTACATTTGACGGGCAGACGAGTAGGCCGTAAACTCGAAAGAAAGAATTCCGTGAACTCTCTTGTAGTCTTATTTACACCATAGGAGCTTCCTGGAGATGAGTATATCGATAGTTTCCCTTGTGCGCTACGAGTCGCCCCTGACCTCTGTCCGGAAGGCCGTAGACTTATGTAACGGCCTCGACATGCTGCCTTCGAACCCCCGGGTGTTTATCAAGCCCAATATCCCATTCTATGCTCGCTCCGTACGATTTCCCAAATGGGGGGTGATCACCACCTCGCGGGTCATAGAGGACATGGTGACCCTTCTGAAAGAGCGCGGCGTCGATGACATAACCATTGGGGAAGGGACGGTTCTGCTCGATCCCAAGGACAAGGAAACGGCACCTCAAGCGTTCGAACAGTTAGGCTACAATGTCCTGAAGAAACGCTACGGGGTGAAGTCCATAAGCATCTATGACCGGCCCTTTCAGCGGGTGAATGTTGGAGAGGGTGTCGAGCTCAACTTCAACTCCGACATTCTCGAGAGCGACTTTGTCGTCAACATACCGGTGCTCAAGACTCACGCCCAGACCGTTGTGAGCCTGGGAATCAAGAATATCAAAGGGATGATCGATGTACCGTCCAGAAAAAAATGCCACAACGCTGACCCGAAACGAAATCTGCACTTCATGGTTTCGAAGCTCGCCAACCGGCTCCCACCGACCTTCACTCTCATCGACGGGATCTACAGCACCGAGCAAGGTCCCGGCTTTGACGGCAAGATCAGACGAAGCAATATCCTGATTGCTTCCCGTGACATCCTTTCAGCCGATATGGTGGGCGCAAAGATACTCGGTTACGAGCCTGAGGAGGTGCCTTATCTGGTACACGCTGCGGCCGACCGTGGAAGACCCCTGGATCTGTCGGATGTGGAGGTCAAGGGCGAAAAGATCGAGGACCTCTCATCCCGTCACGAGTACTCATTCCAGTACAACCAAGATGAAACCCTTCCCATTAAGATGGCACAGATGGGAATCAAAGGACTCTCGTATCCCAAATACGATCTTACCATGTGCACCTATTGCTCCGTGCTCAATGGCGTAATCCTGGCCTCCCTCGCCATGGCGTGGAAAGGGGAGCCCTGGGACAATGTCGAGGTGCTGACCGGAAAAGCAATGAGGCCCACCCCGGGGAAGAAGACGATCCTGCTCGGAAACTGCCTCTGGAAAGCCCTCAAAGACCATCCTGACATTGACAATATGATAGCAGTGAAAACGTGCCCTCCCTCTCAACCACAAATTGTCAAGGCGTTGCACCAGGCGGGAATCGATATAAACCCCGCGCCGCTCGAGCATATCGATCAGGTTCCGGCATTCTTCATGCGCAGGTATGAAGGGAAACCCGAATTCGATGAGGCTCTCTTCACGATAGCCTGACAGCGGGTTGTGATCGTAGAGATAACCCTGCCGGGTTTTCGCTGGGTGGATTACAATTCGTACCCGAATTCCTTCAATTTGTCAGGGTCGCGCGTCCATTTTGGGGTGACCTTGACAAAGAGCTCCAGCCGGACCGGACGTTCGAGGAATTCTTCGATCTTCTTTCGCGCGGCGATTCCTATCCGCTTGATCATCTCCCCACCCTTGCCGATCAATATTTTTTTCTGACTTCCCCGTTCAATGTGAATGTCCGCCTGTATCAACAAAGGTCTTTGACGCTCCTTGAAGGCTTCCACTACAACCGCGGTCTTGTACGGGATCTCCTGGCCGGTTAATTTCGTGACCTGTTCCCTGATGATTTCGGCCACAAAGAACCGCACGGGAAGGTCACTCGCGTCATCTTCCGGGTAGAGCGGCGGGCCGGGAGGAAGGAGCCGCACAAGAATCCGAACGAGCTCATCAACTCCGACGCCATGCAGGGCGCTGACAGGGATAATCTCTTCGAAGTGGTGAGCCCGTGAATACGCGTCAATAACGGGGAGCAATGACGCGGGCTCGACGGTGTCGATCTTGTTGATGGCCAACACCGACGGGATGCCGGACGCTTCGAGCAGCTCCATGACTCGTCGGTCATCCTCGTGGATCTTCTCCGAGGGAACGGTGATGAAGAGGCCCACGTCAGCATCGGCAAGGGTTTTGACCGCGGCCGCGACCATGGCCCGATTAAGAGGCGTACCTGCCTCATGAATCCCCGGTGTGTCCAGAAGTATCATCTGGGCATCGGGCAGCGTGTGTATAGCCGCGATGCGATTCCTCGTGGTCTGAGACTTGGGAGTAACGATACACAACTCGTGCCCCACCACCCGGTTCACCAGCGTGGACTTTCCGACGTTGGGACGTCCTGCCACTGCAACGAAACCGCATCGGTGCTGATTCGAGGGTTGATCTGTCAACCGCGATTCTCCTTGACCGTCAGCAACGCGTTGGTTTACCATTCTCTGAATGATTCAGGGGAGAGATGCCCGAGTGGCTGAAGGGGCGCGACTGGAAATCGCGTGAATGCCCACAAGGTGTTCCGAGGGTTCGAATCCCTCTCTCTCCGCCAGTACCCGTGAATCGGTCAGGAACGAGTCTCCCCCGCTCTCCGCTAATGATCGGCTCGAGCTTCCAGGCCGCTCCTCCCATCAGACTATCCTCCGCATCCATGCCTCGTCAAGCTGCCAATCTCGGGAGCCAACAGGCTCAGTGGGGTTGAACGATCGTGCTCACCCGGCATGCGCAAGAATTGGACAGCCAACCTCTTGAGCTTGACCGACACCGACGTGTTGAGACGCACGTTGCCGCAACAGATGCTTCATCAGTACCCAGGAGCGTCGCATGATCTTCTGAGGCTGGTCTCGAAGGAGGGAGAATCAAGTCGGGCAGGTGAGGCGCGTTGTTTCATACCATTCGATCGAGATGCGGCAATTCCTCGGACAGCCTTGTTAGCGCCCGCCGGTCCGGCTCCGGTCGAATTTCGACCTCGCGGTCACCACCAGTCATTTGTATTGTAATCAGGAAGGTTGAACTTCCGGCTCGATCCGTAATCCCACGCGTACGGAATCGGCAGAAACGGATACGTAACGCCCGTTACCCGACTCATATATCGGTCCCAGCGATAGAGCTCGTCCGGAACACTTTCGCCTGTCCTCGTCTCGAAGAACCGCTCCGCTTTGTACCACATGCCGTAGAAGCCGGGGGGATAATTGCGAATGAAGCGAGCATTATAGTCCCAGGCAGAAGAGTCCTGGGGCAGCGAGAAGGAGAAGAGGACCACCAGGATGGTGACAACAAGAAGCGAAAGGGTCGGGCGCATGGTATCTCCTTTGAGTCCAATTCAGGGCGACTCGCAGAAATCATACCAAAAAATATGACATTGTGTCAATAAGTTAAAGCATATGTATCAAGTAATTTCGATATAAGGCGCAGATCCCCCTCCCCATACTGCTGTTGCGCTAACCGGCCGGTACAGTGCGGCTTTTTTCACAGAGAACCGGAAAGGAGGCTCTCCTGCACGAGGAGAAAGGCGCGGGGAGACTCCCGTTACGAAGATGAAGGGTCCGGTAAGAGCCCAGGTGCCGGACGCCGCTCCAGTTTCGCGAACATTGCGAGTCCCCTGAGCAGCTCCACGATGCGTGCATGGATTTGAGCTACGGTGGCCGTGCCGTCCAGTCTTTGCAGGAGCGGATCGCTGAGTGAGCTGTAAATGCTCGCCACCGACTCAAGATTTTCCCGGGCTTCAAATAGTGAAGCGCCTTGGTGGCGTCCCGCGCCGATTCTTGAGAGCGCGACGTCAACCGGGACCTCGAGAAGGAAGATCAGGTCCGGAGCAATTGCAAAGGCCCTGTTCGCGGAGATAATCTCCTCAGGACGGATACCCCGCGCGCCCTGGTACGCGATCGAAGAATAGACGTACCGATCGCAGATAACCGTTCGACCCTCATCAAGAGCAGGCTGAATCACCTCCTGGACATGATGGCGGCGGTCTTCGGTGAAGAGCTTCACCTCTTCCGCAGGTTCGGGTCTTGTCTCGAACGAACGAATGATCCTGCCCGCGGGACTCTGCGACGGCTCGGCAGTCAGGAGCGTTGGAATTCCGTGCCCGGTCAGCTTCTCGGCGAGCTTTTTCGCCTGAGTGGATTTGCCTGCCCCATCGATGCCTTCAAAGACGATGAAGCCGGCGTCAGGACGCACCGCGGAACGGTTGGTGGTTTTCCAAGGGGTCATAGGACTCATTTCACGGTTGGACCGAGCCGTGAGAGCAGGGCCTGTTCGGGCAATCGGGGCCGGAGGGAGTCCAATGTCCTCGTGAGCTCCCGCGGGCTCATTGATGCACTTCCGCGCATAATGATAATGATCTTGTCACCGCTAACGGCATGACTACCCTACCCGTGCCAGCCCGAAAAAGAGCCTGTTTGCCGGAGAGACGGAAACATTGCCTCTTCTTGTTGTACGATCCTCCGGGAGAGGTCATGCACCCGGGTCGGGCACCGTCCTCGAGCAGCATGCTCCTTGAAATCTGTCAGGGCTATCGTCGGGCAGGCTCT
>JARRRG010000040.1:0-8687 GCA_037380965.1 Deltaproteobacteria bacterium | reverse complement strand
ATATTCTCAGAGCGATGAGGAGGGGCATTTTTTCTTGACAACAAAAGTTGACAAAGGACAATGATGTTCTTATACTGATATCTACATATATGGATACCCAGATAGCGGAAGGCCTGTCGCTACCTCTTCCCTAACTCGCCGGATACGGGGTCGGCCGCTGAGGGTTCACGTGAGCCAACGGCGACTTTGCCACAAAAACAATGGAGGAAGAACATGGGCGTAGCAGTCGAAGCTCAAGCCCCCCAGACGACCGAAATCGAGGCCCAGTTGAAGGAGCTGCAGAAAAAGGTCGAGGACTTGGGACCGGCTCAGGAGAACAAGCTTTCGATGATCGTATTCTCGGGTGATCTCGACAAGCTGCTCGCGGCTATGATTATCGCCACCGGCGCGGCCGCGATGGGGATGAAAGTGGTGCTTTTCTTCACCTTCTGGGGCACAGCGGCATTGCGTAAGCCGGATGCCCGGGTGAACGGCAAAGACTTCATGTCGAAGATGTTCGGGTGGATGCTTCCGAAAGGGCGCAACAAGGTGTCGCTCTCCAAGATGAACATGGGGGGAATGGGCACGGCAATGATGAAGGGCCTCATGAAGAAGAAAAACGCGCCAAGCCCCGATCAGCTTTTCGATATGGCGGCCCAGCTCGGCGTCGAGATCAAGGTGTGTGAGATGTCCATGGACCTCATGGGCTTCAAGCGCGAGGAGATCATTGACTACCCGAACATCGAATTCGTGGGTGTGGCTACCTTCCTGGCTCACTCCCGGGGATCGATCAACCAATTATTTATCTAAGGAGAAGCGAGATGTCTGACCACAATGCAAACAAGGTGCTGGATTTGAAGGGACTTCCCTGTCCCATGCCCGTAGTCAAGATGAGCCAGGAGATCGGGTCTGTTGGCGTGGGAGAGGTGATCGAGGTACACACAACCGACCCCGGTTCCCTCTCGGACTTCCCGGCCTGGGCCTCGACCACTGGAAATGAGATTCTGGAGACCCAGCAGGACGACGGTGTTATCCGGATCTTTGTCAAACGACTCAAATAGGCGCGGGAGGATCAAGGATGTCGGACACCATCTTCTACGTCATCATGGTGCCAATGGTGTACTTCGCGCTTGCCTGGTGCATCGCAGGAATCACCGTTAAAATTGTCAGCCTCGTGAAGGCTCCGAGCTTCCCCCATACGCTGAAAATATTCCCGGAGACGAAAACGCCCGGTCTTGCCGCGGTGCTGGATGCATTCACCATGCCCACGGTCAGAGAGCACAAGCCTCTGCTGTGGGTTTTTCTCATCGTCTTCCACGTGTGCATCCTGCTGCTCCTGCTCGCTCACCTCGATCTCTTGCCCCAGATAAACATTCTGTCCGCGGAATCAGCAAATATGATCGGCAGCGGCGCGGTGGGCCTGCTGCTCACACTTTCGGTGCTGTACTTCCTGTTCAGAAGATTTCGCACGCCGGTTCGCGAGTTATCCGTGCCCGCTGACTACCTGCTGCTGTTCCTGCTGTTTTGCCTATTCATCTCGGGAGATATCATCAGTTGGGGCAATTCCTGGAGCTCGGACGGCTTTGTGATTACCAAGCAGGACTTCGGCCAGTATCTCGACGGCCTCCTCAAATTCAGCTTCGCGGATCCGCGTGACATGCTCACCGGTTCCCACTACTCGATCGTCGCCACCCATGTGCTTCTGGCCAATCTGTTTCTGATTGTTCTGCCGTTCAGCAAGATCATGCACACGTTCTTCGCGGTTCCGCTGAACAAGCTGAGGAGAGGTTAACCATGGACGAGAATGAACGGAAAAAGCTGCTGGGAATCTTCGCGGAGAAGCTGAACCGATCGGCACGCATGTACCTGGACAATTGCACGCGCTGTGGAGTGTGCATCGAGGCGTGTCACGCGTACGCGTCCTCGCCGGAGACCCGTTATACGGCGGTGGGCCGCGCGCAGAACGTACGCCGCGTGTACGAGAAGTACTTCAAGGCGTCCGGGAAATTCGCACCATGGCTCAAGGAAGCAGTCGAGCTCGACGACGCGTGGATGGAGAAGATCTACGAGACCGCGTTCACCTGCACCGGTTGCCGTCGGTGCATGACCTTCTGCCCCTTTGGCATTGACACGCAGCAGATCCAGGGGATTGCCAAGATGCTGCTCATCGGCGCGGACATGGAGCCCAAGGTGCTCTCCATGCTCGCGGATGTTTCGATCGCCAAGGGCAAGAACCTCGATGCGACCAAAGAGAACTTCGCTCAGGCGGTTCGCAACCTCGAGGCCGAGGTGATCGAGAGGTGGCAAACCGAGGCGGGAGCGGAAACCATTCCGTTGGAGGTCAAGGATGCGGATGTACTCTACGTTGCCCTCGCGGGCAAGCATTCCATCATCCCTGCCGCGGCGATCATGAATGCGGCCCGGGAGAAGTGGTCGCTCAGCTACTTCGAGGCGGTCAACTTCGGCGCGTTTGTCGGCAATCCCAAGGCAACCAAGGACATCGCTCAGCGGATCATTGACGAAGCGAACCGGCTGAATGTCAAAGAGGTCGCCATCTGCGAATGCGGCACCGCGTATCGGGTCATGAGGCACATGACCGGTGAACATGACTTCAAGGTGATCACGTTCATCGAGCTGATCGCACGGTACCTCCAAGAGGGCCGGATCAAGCTCGACAAGTCCAAGACCAAGGGCCGCGTTACCTACCACGATCCGTGCCAGATCGCGCGTAACGGCGGCATCTACGAGGAGCCGCGATACATCCTGAACCAATTGACTGACGACTTTGTCGATCTCGAGCCGAATCGCCGTGCAAATTGGTGCTGCGGGGGTGGCGGAGGTCTCGTGGTCATTGGGGAGAAAGAGTTCAGGATGAAATCGGCCAAGGTAAAGGCCGATCAGGTGAGGGCCACCGGGGCTCAGATCCTTTCCACAGCGTGCGAAAACTGCTACGGCCAGCTTACGGATCTTAACGAGCATTACCAGTTGGGCACTCAGGTGGAGTTCGTCTCCAACCTCGTGGCGGAAGCGCTGGTTCAGGAATCCAGGTCGAAACCCGACAAAGAGGATGAGGCCGCTCCCGGTCATCTCGCAGTGGTAGGCTGACACCCGAGTGTCGTGCGGGAAAAGCAAAAAAGACCGGCAGGGGAGCCCTCTTGCTGGAAGAGGGTTTCCTTTCGTTCCTCATCCCTGTCGTGTCAACGTATTCAGCGTCTACGATGAGGCCCGAGTCTCTTTGTCGAGCGCGTACAGTGACGCGCCGAGCGCGCCGGTGATCTGGGGATGAGGTGGAATCCGGATCGGGCTGTCGGTATGCTCCCGGATGAGGTCCGCGAGGAAGGGGTTATGCTCGATCACCCCGCCGGTGAGAACCACGGTGTCCGTGAGGGTATCCATCTCGAGCACCCGCTTGACAACCGAATGGAACACGCCCCGTACGATGCGGTCCACGGGGTGGCCGGCCTTGATCTTTTCCAGCACCTCGGTTGCGGAAAAGACCGTGCAATAGCTCCCCAGGGACACCTCTCCGTCCGCGGAGCGTGCAAGCCCGTCCAGGTCAGCGAGCGGGAGGCGGAGCCGAAGGGCCATTTCCTCGAGAAACGCGCCTGTGCCTGCCGCGCATTTACGGTTCATCTTGAAGCTGACGCGCTGACCCTGTGAGTTCAGCTTGATGATCTTGTTGTCCTGCCCGCCGATATCCACTACGGTGATCGGACCCGGGAAGAAGTGGAGGCACCCGCGGCCGTGGCATGAGATCTCCGTGAGCGCCCCGGTAGCAAAGGGGACACTCTTGCGGCCGTACCCCGTTGAGACAACAGAGCGCACTTCGCCGGCTTCGACACCGGCCATTCTGAGCGCTTCCTCCCATGCCGTCTGAGAAGCAGCCTCAAAATCCGTCCCTGAATAGAGAACATGACTGCCGACGACGCTCGGCTCATCGTCCACTATAACCGCCTTGGTGGTGCAGGAGCCCACGTCGACTCCTCCCCCAAATCTCTTCGCCATGGTTTATCTCGCGAATCAGCCTGCCGCGGACTTGGTGGAGTGCCGGCCTTATCTCGCGGAGTTCTCGGTCAGTCATTTGACACGATCCGGTAAGAAGGTGGCTCGGCACGTTCGGCGCTAGTTGCGCTGGTCCAGTTGTTCTACGAAGGCTTCAATGTTGGTCCTCGCCTGCTCGTCCGAATAGCAACGGAGATCATTGAGGTCGCCGTTGATCACGAGGGTCGGTATCCCGAGGCGCTCGGACATGCGTTGAGGCATGCCGTAGCGGTTGTTGGTATTGTTGGGGCATGTTTTGGCATCGTGGAATATTGCCCCGTCAATGGAGAAATTCCGTATCCACTCATCCATATAGGCTTCCTTGTACGATTCATCCCGGACGATGAACAGCTCGGTGTATGCGCGTGCCATCGACTCGAACGGCTCCGCAGGGTCGAATGCGTCGAAGATCCAGCTATTGCAGTAGGTGGAAGCCACGACATTGGTCCCCAGGGAGAGAAACTGCTCGCTGAGATCCCTGAGCTTTCCCCAGACAGGCATGCCGTCCCAGTACAGCCGGTGACGCTCTCCTTCGACCGCGGCGACCTTCTTGTCAATTCGCTCGTTGAGCTCCTCGAGCAGCATCCGGTAGTAATCCACGGCCTCGGGAAGGCCGCGCAATACGACCGCGGGTGCCATATGAATGGTGGCGTCAAAAAAGGTCAGTGGAGCGGGCTTTGCCGCGCCGCATTCAAGAACGTTCCGCCAGAGTTTCGTGCACTCCAATGACAAGCCGACCACCTCGCGCAGGCGGTCGATATCGAACTCGTTGCCGGAAACCTCTTCCAGCGTGGGAATCATGGCCTTCATCTGGGCCACCAGGTCGGAGATGTGGTAAGGCTGGACCGCCCCGATGTTCCTGTGGGTGTGAATGCCGATCAATGGAACGTTCCATTCGCGGGCATAGAAGGCGAACCAGTCCTGGACATCGCGGCACTGGTTGGTGTTGTACACCAGCACGTCGGCTTTCGGGATCGATTCGATGCCGTACGCCTTGGTTAACGGCGTCTGTCCCTTGAGGTACGCGCCCACATCCGAGGTCAGGTACGAACAGATGTCCGGCGAATATCCTATTGAATTGGCAATGGGAATAACGTCCGTTGCCATCCGGGTGGCACCGATGAGAGCGCCGTGATTCTCCGGATAGTAGACGAGGAATCCCATGGCATGCAGCAATTCCGCGGGACCTACCGAGGTGCACCAGGCAACCTTGGGGTTCCTTTCCTTCTTGGCCCGGTCAAGGGAGTGGAAATGGTCGGCCATGAGCTTTTTCATCTGAGAAGTTGCAGCGATAGCCTTACGGCCTGATTTGTCTTTCTCACCCATTACGCTCTCCGGCATGAATTTCACTTTTTGGCTGTAAAATGAGAATAGTAAAGGCGACCAGTGAAGTCAAGTTGAGCCCCCGCGCACGCGGCTGATTGAGCGGGCAGTGCCGAGGCTTCATTCATGCTCGGCGCTTCACGGCCCGAACCTGCGCCAACCCTTCCGATAGTATTTGACGAGCGCCTGATCGTCGAGGCGGTTCGCTCTGATTTTGGCCTTCAGGATCGTATCCCCGGGGAATGCGAAGAGGGTGGGCAACAGCTCGTTACTCAGGAACTTGAGAGAGAGGCCTGAGGAGAGAGTCAATTTTTTCGGGGCCACCGGTCGGCGGGAGGCCATGATGAACCCCCAGTCACCGAAAGAGGGCACGTACACATGATAAGGATAGACATGAAACTGGCCTTCGTGCTCGGGCCCGTACCGGGTTCGCCGCCAGGTCTCGGCCACGCACCAGAATGCCTCTGGCGCATAAAACGGACTCGTGGCTTGAGTCACCGCGATTCCGTACGCC
This sequence comes from Deltaproteobacteria bacterium, assembly GCA_037380965.1. GTDB lineage: Bacteria > Desulfobacterota > Desulfomonilia > Desulfomonilales > Desulfomonilaceae > JARRRG01. The sequence goes on along the minus strand of JARRRG010000040.1, from coordinate 2,830 downwards.
GTCAAATGGTGGGCGCAGAGCCGGTAAAAGCTTCGCGTGTACAGCCGTCCGAGTGACAACGTGTTCGGGTCCGGCAGGTCCAGCACGATGAAATCCCAGTAGTCACTCGACCGCTCAAGGAACCTTGCCGCGTCCTTTATATGAATGCGAACTCTGGGGTTTGAAAGAGCATTGTCTGAAAGCCTTGCCAGCAAAGGCCGCTCACGGAATAGTTTGATCATTTCGGCGTCGAGATCTACGAGATCGATACGCTCGATCCGGGAATACTTGAGCAGCTCCCTCACGGCCATCCCGTCTCCACCCCCGAGAACGAGGACCCTGCGAGCCCCCCTGAGCGCGGACATGGCCGGATGGATCAGGCTTTCGTGATAGCGGTGTTCATCAACGGTCGAGAACTGAAGATTCCCGTCAATAAAGAGGCGAACGTCATCATGCCACCGGGTAACAACGAGACGCTGATAGGGTGTTTGCCGAACGAGGAGGATGTCATCCTGATAGAGGAGACTTTCCGTGAATGACGTGAAGACGCCGGCTCCCGCAAGACCTCCGACGAGGACGAGCGCGGCCATGCCAGAGAAGGTCGCGAGGATTCTCTTGCGGCGCAGCATGGATCCCATGACCCGAATAGCGACCGCGGCCACTGCAACGTTAATGAGGCCGAAGACGAAGGAGGTCCGGAGAAGCCCGAGGTAGGGAACCAGGAGGAGCGGAAACGCGGCAGAGGCAATCAGCGCGCCGAGGTAGTCGAGCGCGAGGACGTTGGCTACCGTAAGCCTGAGGGCTTCACGGCTTTTGAGTATCCTCATGAGGATGGGAATTTCCATGCCCACCAGCGAGCCGGTAACGACCAGCACGCAGACAAGCACCGGCAGGTAAGCCTCCAGCACTGCGAACGTGAAGAGAAGCACCGCGGCCGACAGTCCACCCGAAAGACCAATACCGATCTGAATGGCGACAAAGGCGTCCGGCAGATCTTTTTTCACGAAACGGGTCAGGTATGACCCGATCCCCATGGCCGTCAAGAAAACGCCTATGACAAGTGAAAAATGGGTTACTGATGCGCCGAGAAGGTAACTGGAAAGGGCTGCGGCCAGCAGCTCGTACACGAGACCACAGACCGCGACCACAAACACCGCGGCGAGAAGAAAGATACCTGGAAAGCTGGCACCCATGGGGATGGGCCGTCTCCTCGAGGCAGGCGTCAACCATGATCCGATTGGGAAGCAGCTCCCGGCCGAACGCCCATGAACCGGCAGGCATAGGCCCGGGACGCTTCCCCAATCACCGAATGGCAGCCTGGATGATAATCGACAGCGCGATAAACACGGATCCCACGATAATGGCAAGCGCCACATTCTGGTCTTCTGCGATCTCTTTGTGGATGGAAAAGGGGGTAACCTTGTCCATGACAAAGAGGGCCAGGACGAATATGACGAGTCCAATAACCGAATAGATTGCCGTGCTGAGCATGCTCAACGGTCTCAAGTCAACCAATAACTGTTCCATGATCCTCCTCCAACAAGCCGAAATGGTTGACCGGTCCTTACCACATCGGCCCTCATCCAATCTGGGATCGTCGAAGGTGAGGCCGGACCAGGGTGTTCGGGCTCCCGGCAAAACCGCGGCCCGTACCGCTGCCTTTGAATGGGCCCCTCCCGGCTATGGATCCGGAAAGCTCGGCACCCCGCGCTCTTGAACCAGTCGATAGCACGGTTACCCTCACTTGCCTCGTCCGTACCCTCCTCCGTAATGCCTCCGTCCCGTGAAGTACAGACCATAGCCATACGTTCGTGCCCTGGTCGAACCGTCCCGAAGGCTCACCGGTTTTTCGAGGGGCTTGGGGAGAAACCAGCCGTAAAAACAGCCGCCATAAGCCGTGATCGTGACAGCGGCCAGTATGACGATTACCACAAGCTTTGAGAGTATGCCCTTCACGTCATTTCCCCGGTAAGCCTAGTCGTCGTCTTCCATGACCGGCGCCCACCGCCTCATTTCGAAGACCCGCCGTGAGACTACCTCAACAAGCGCGCACAGAGCTGCCAAAATGATGGGGAGCGTGAAATAGGACGAAATGGTCGCGCCTGTCGTCAAGGTCAGCTCCACCGGTTCGTTTCTGGGCGCCCCTCGATAGCCGCTGCCACCGGTTGCATGCATCAGCAGCCGATATATGCCCGCTTTATCGATTTTGAAATATGAGCTGAAAGAACGTGAGCCCTCCGACCAGTACCCTTCCGAGTCCCGTCCATGGTAATAGGAGGCCTCGTCCCAAAATTCCTTGATCACCTGGTCCTGCCCGTTGACCAATGCGAAATCGAGTCCCAGCCACGAGTTGTTTAAGGGCGATCTCCCCGCGAGACGAAGGATGGTCCCGTCATGAGGCACCTTGAATGGCTTGGTCATGTGTTCCTTGGTGTACTGGGACGCGGAGATCTTCTCCCGGAGGACCACGTGCCTGCGCTCGCTCACAAAACTGTACAACAACAGCACCAGGTTCAATACCAGAAACGCGACGCCGATCTTTCCCAGCCCCTTGATCCAGTCCGACGCAACGTAGGGCTGGCACGAATAAACGCCCCGTGGGAAAGGGAGTCTCACGCCCGGCGGAATCGCGGAAAGCATCTCCTTACGGTCTACATAACGTCCCCGGAACAGCTCCATCTCCGTGCCCGTGATCTCGCGGTCCACATATTCCGGGGGCTTGATCATGTGTACATAACGCGTCTTTTCTCCCACAACCGCGGTCCAGGGCAGGGCGCCATCCACCCATCGAAGGGTGACGAGTCCGTCTTCGAAAACGGAAAACGTCTCGCGGCCGACCCGTACCTTGCTC
>JARRRG010000039.1:0-17051 GCA_037380965.1 Deltaproteobacteria bacterium | reverse complement strand
AAAGAGTAGGTTGCTCGGCACTGCTTTCCGGGGAATGCCAAAATTTGTTTCCGAGTAGAGAATATCCTCTGAAGCCTCATCTCAAGGGCACGGGTACGCCGGGGCGGTATCGAGCGCGGAAGGCTCGGCGTTCCGGGGTCACCCGCATCGGACTGCCCGCACCGGCCCCATCTCCAGACAGGTCTTGGTGAAATCATCCGAGATCTTGACCGGATATTGCCCGGTGAAACAGGCAGTGCAGAAGTGTTTGGCCGGGAGGGGCATTGCCCGGAACATGCCTTCAAGGCTCAGGTATTCGAGCGAATCCGCGCCTATGTATTTGCAGGTCTCCTCTACGGTATGGGTGCATGCGATCAGCTCGCCCCTGCTCGAGAAGTCGATGCCGTAAAAGCACGGGTAGCGAATCGGCGGACAGCTTATCCTCATGTGGATCTCTCGCGCCCCTGCTTCCCGGAGGGTTCTTGTCCTCAGCTTACTGGTGGTTCCGCGCACAATGGAATCATCGACCACCACCACACTCTTGTTCTCGAGAATTTCCCTCACGGGATTGAGCTTGAGACGCACCCCCAAGTCTCTTACCGACGGCGAGGGCTGGATAAACGTGCGCCCGACATAATGGTTGCGGATCACCCCGTACTCATAGGGCAGTCCGCTCCCCTGGGAGAATCCGAGGGCTGCGTAATTCCCCGAGGCAGGCATGGGCACCACGAGATCGGCTCCGTCTGCCGGATTTTCGAGCGCGGCCTGCAGGCCGAGGGCCTTACGGACCTTGTACACGCCGTGTTTGAAAATCATTGAATCGGGACGTGAAAAATAGATGTATTCGAATATGCACATTGCCGGAGTGGACCGCCTCGGGCCCTGGATAGACCTCAAGCCGTCCTTGTCGGCAATGACAATCTCGCCCGGCTCCACGTCTCGCACATAATTGGCCTCGATAATGTCCAGCGCACAGGTTTCCGACGCGAAGATGATCGCGTCGCCCTTTTGCCCGATGCAGAGGGGCCGAAAGCCACGGGGGTCCCGCGCGGCGAGGACGCCTTCCGGTGTAAGCATGACGATCGACCAGGCACCCCTGAGATCCGCGAACACCTTGACGAGTCTCTCTTCAAGGTCCCCTTTCTTGTGCATCATCAGGTGGGCGATCAGCTCAGAATCCGCGGAAGTCTGAAAGATCGCTCCCTTGGATTCGAGGGATCTCCTCAGCTTGGCAACATTCACGATGTTACCGTTGTGTCCCAGCGCGAAAATGCGATCGATCTGTTCCACGAGGAACGGTTGAGCATTACGCAGGATCGAGCTGCCGGTAGTCGAATAGCGAACGTGGCCGATTCCCATGCTCCCTTTCCAGTTCGGGAGCTCCTGTTCCCGGAACACATCGGAGATCAGGCCCATTCCTTTATGGGACCTCACACTCGTTCCATCGCTCACCACGATGCCCGCTGATTCTTGACCGCGATGCTGAAGCGAATAAAGACCGAGATATATGAGCGCAGCGGTGTCCTCGGCGCCATAGATGCCGAAGATACCGCAGGCTTCTTTCTTGGACGGAGAATCAATCATCCCAGCCCCTCCAGGGGGTGAAAAGCGTTACTAGCAGACGGTGTTAACCAGACTATCGCACGCTGGTGCAGGCGTCAAGGGACCTCCGAAGACGGAGGCGCGGCGCAACCGCAGGAACGGTCTTCCGGCCGACGCGGAAAGACGGTCGCGGAATCAGACACGCGACTCTCGATAAACCGCGAAGCCGGAGTGCGAGCGCATTGGTCCGACGTCTCGCTCTGTCTTCCCGATTGAGCGAGCCCCCCCACACCTCACTCAAACGCGTTCACTCCTTCTCTTCGGTCCTCGAAGCAAGGGTGACTCTCATGGGATTTTGATTATCGCAGCCCCCAGCCCGATCGCGGGTCTCGTCCGGACGGGATCTGTACCGGCTTGGGCATTGCGACTTGCCCGGTCTCGGATGCGCTGGAGGACTCGACTGCCTGGGTCTGGGGGGCTTCTCTCTTCCGAGAGCGGGCAGCCGAACGAGCCGGGCGACGCCTGGGCTGTTCCCTGACCGTCCGTTCACGCGGCACGGCCTGACCCGCAGGTGGGTAGTACTGCACGGTGGTTCCCTCGGGAGTAGTCGTGGTTATTCTGAGAGCTCCCGGCGGGAGACGGTCAACGTCGTCTTCCATGGGCGGACCCTGGCGAGGAGAATACTGACCCGGTCGCAGAGGGCTTTGCATGGATGCCGCGGGCGCGGGCGTGCCAGGAGGAGCCTGAGGCTGCTGAGCCGAATACCTCACCGGCGGGGGCGCGCCTGTGGGCGCGGCCTGGTAATTCTGCCATTGACCATACACTCCCGGCTGGGACACGTAGCCTTGGTTCGGATAGCCATACGGCTGAGGCGCAACTCCTGGTTGAGCATAACCGGGCGCGGCTGGCTGAGAGTAGGTCACGGTAGGCGGTTGAACCTGAACCCCTGGCTGCTGAAAGTACTGGCCGTTCGGACCTTGGCTCCCCTGATAGAATTGTGGGCTATTGAACTGATTTGCGATCGGTTGCTGGCCCTGGGGGGTGCCCCAGAAACCGAGGCCGCCAGGCCCGAGGATCGAGTCCACGAAGCCCTGGCCGTAGGCCATTCCCTGAAGGGCAACGGTGAGCGCCAACGCGACCATCAAAACTCGTAACATTGTGCCTACTCCTTCTGCCGCGGCTGCGAATTCCACTCAAGTCGGGATTAATGACAGAGTCACGGATTTCAAGAATATCCCAATGCATTTTATAGTACTGATTCACCCCTGTCAAGGCAGTGGTTGAGTTTTCTGGCACAACTTCCCGGCTCGTCTACACAATGACCGCCGAGTTGAAAACAAAGACCGCATTGGTCGCACCCGGCTGCCCGCGCCGTCCGTACCGGCGGCCCCTCAAGGAGGCCGGAGCATGAACGCGCGAAAATCCGCGGGTCACGAGCCAAGGTGCACCACCTCGGGAAACGTCACCGCGTGAGGCTCCCGGAGCTTTTCGGCCTTGGCCCCGACTGATCCGAAACCGTGGTGCTACTCCTTCTCCAGGTGAACGAGCTCGTATTCCCTGGTACCCAGACCCAATTCCTCTGCATACTCGAGTTGATGAGGCCAGTCGACCTTGGGGAACAGCGCCGCGAATTTGTCCTCGCCGGGCGCCATTGCCTTGTCCAGACTCGAGATCGGGTTTCCGGGAGCGCCATTGACGAGATCCGCCGCGGCCTGATCTATGGCCACCGGATCGGTCGAAGCGAGGATTCCGAGGTCGGGGACGATGGCTCGATCGGAAAAGGGGGTACAATCACACAGTGGTGAGACGTCAGTAACAAAGGTCATAAAGAGGCACTTGCCGACCTTTGCTTTCAGTACGGCGCAGGCATATTCGACCATCTTCTCCATGAAAACGGGCAGTGACTGGTTCCACTGAATCTGAATGGCGCCCTGGGGACAGGAGAGGATGCATTCAGCGCATCCCACACACCTTTCGGGATTGATCACGGACTTTCGTTGCTTGCCCTCGCCCTCCAGTGAAATCGCCCCGCCCCTGCACCAGATCGCACACTCTCCGCAACCGATACACTTTTTCAGCGTGACCTTGGGGGAAATATTGGAATGCTGCTCCAATTTGCCTTCACGGGAGGCGCATCCCATTCCCACGTTCTTCAAGGCTCCGCCAAAACCGCAGAGCTCGTGTCCCTTGAAGTGGGTCAAGACGACCAGCCCATCGGCATAATGTACGTCAGAGGCGATGTGAGCTCTGTTCATGTGCCGTCCGTCAACTTCGGCTTCAACGCGATTGTTCCCCCGGAGTCCGTCCGCGATGACGACCGGCGCGGCGGTGATCTCTCGCGTGAATCCGTTATCGAATGCCGTGCCGAGATGGGAGCACGCCTCGGTGCGAGATCCGACATAGAGCGTGTTGGTATCGGTGAGAAACGGTTTGGCGCGCAGCTCCTTGAGCCGGTCAACGACCCTGCGAACGAATTGAGGACGAATGTGTCCGGTATTGCCTACTTCACCGAAGTGCAATTTGATTGCCACGAGATCTTTTCGACCGAAGACCCGCGCGGGCTCAATTCGTTCGAAAAGGTCCGCTACTTTGTCCGCCACACTTTTTTTCCAGCCCGCGGACATGTCCGCCATAAAGACAAGAGAGGCCAATGCTGTACTCCTACACATGGATTTGAGCGACAATCAAAAAATTATCTGCCGGTTCGCCCGAAATCACAAGAAAAAACTTTTTGAAAAAACCTCATAGTCGCGGTAAGATACAATATAAGATTGAAGTAGGTTCCGTGTTTCACTTCGATGGAAAAGTAGTGTTCCCGGTGTCTGGGAGAGGGCTGCAATGAAGGACCGAATCGGTGAACTGCTTCTACGGGCCGGGCTCATTGATGAAGAGCAGCTTGAGAAGTCTCTCGATTTCCAGCGGAGCGAGGGATGTAAGCCCGTTGAGGCGGTGCTCAAGCTCAATTACCTCACCGAAGAAGAGCTGGTCGAGTTCCTTTCCCGGGAAAAGGGCGTTCCCACGGTTTCGCTGAACGAGATCGATGTGGATCCCGACGCCACCAAGCTTATCCCCGCCCAGATCGCGCACAAATATATGGCCGTCCCGTACGCTCAGGTGAACTCCACCCTCCACGTTGCCATGGCCGATCCCACCGATTTGGATGCAATAGACGACATCAAGTTTATGACTGACCTGTCGGTGGAAGTGAGCATCGCCACGGATTCCGAGATCCGGAAGGCTCTCGACCAGTTCTACGACACGGGCCTCCAGGTCGACGATATGCTGGAGGAGTTCGAGGATGACGATCTGGAGGCTGTTTCGGCCGATGTCGGAGATCTGGACGTCAGTGACATGGCGAAAATGGCCGAGGAAGCGCCGGTCATCAAGCTCGTCAACTACATCATGCGTGAGGCCATTCAGAAGAAAGCGAGCGACATCCACATAGAGGCGTATGAAAAGGTGCTGCGGGTAAGACTCCGCATTGACGGTTCGCTCTATGAGCTGATGAAGCCCCCGTTGAAGCTGAAGAACGCGGTGGTGAGCCGTGTCAAGATCATGTCAAGGCTGGACATTGCAGAGCGACGCCTTCCTCAGGACGGCCGCATAAAGCTGAAGCTGGGGAAAGGAAAGGACATGGACTTCCGCGTGTCGGTCCTTCCCACGCTTTTCGGTGAGAAGGTGGTGATGCGGCTTCTTGACAAGTCCACGTTGCAGCTCGACATGACCAAGCTCGGTTTTGAAGAGAAACCCCTCGAGCATTTCAAGAATGCCATTCACAAGCCGTTCGGCATGGTCCTCGTGACGGGACCGACAGGCTCGGGCAAGACGACCACGTTGTACAGCGCGCTTTCCGAGCTCAACGCCACGGACGTCAACTTGTCGACCGCCGAAGATCCGGTCGAGTTCAACCTCCACGGGATCAACCAGGTGCAGGTTCATGAGGAGATAGGCCTGACCTTCGCTTCTGCGCTGAGATCGTTTCTCCGGCAGGATCCGGATATCATCATGGTCGGCGAGGTCCGTGACTTCGAGACCGCGGAGATCGCGGTAAAGGCTGCGCTCACGGGCCATCTTGTCCTCTCGACCCTCCATACGAATGACGCGCCCCAGACCATTAACCGCCTCCTGAACATGGGGGTCGAGCCCTTTCTTGTGGCCAGCTCGGTGAACGTCATCCTGGCCCAGAGACTGGCGAGGCGCATCTGTTCCGATTGCAAGACGGAGATCGATCCGCCCGCGGAGGCTCTCAGGGATATCGGCGTACGGATGGAAGAGATCGGCACGTTTCCCGTCTATGAGGGACGCGGCTGCTCGGCTTGCAGTCAAACCGGTTTCAGAGGTCGGATCGCACTCTATGAGGTCATGCCGATCACCGACGAGATAAAGGAGTTGATACTCGCCGGTGCGTCGGCCATGGAGCTCAAGAGGGAGGCGATCAGGCTCGGGATGAACACGCTGCGAATGGCGGGCGTAGCGAAGCTCAAGGAAGGGATAACGACCATAAACGAAGTGGCTCGGGTGACTATGGCGGATTGAGAAAGGAAGGAGCGTGCTCGACATGGCGCAGCCGGCCGATCCCGTCATTTGTCATGGCCCCTGAAAGGATTTGACGCTGGAATCTCCAGCTCCGATCAAATCGGCAGCGAAAGGAATCAGGTTTGGCCAGCCTTCATGATTTTTTGAAAGAGATGGTTGAGCGCGGCGCGTCGGACCTCCACATCACCGCGGGAGTTCCGCCGATGATTCGCGTGCGGGGCGAGCTGATCCCACTGGATTATCCCCCCCTGACGCCGCTGGAGACTCGACAACTTTGCTACAGCGTCCTCACGGACTCGCAGAAGCATCGATTCGAGGAGAACCAGGAGCTGGACCTTTCCTTCGGGGTCCGGGGTCTGAGTCGGTTTCGAGCCAACGTGTTCATGCAACGGGGCGCGTTGGCAGGGGCCTTCAGGTTGATACCGTATCAGATCCGCTCCTTCCAGGAATTGGGGCTCCCTCCGATCGTCAATGAGCTGTGTGTGAAACCTCGCGGGCTCATTCTGGTGACCGGTCCCACCGGCTCGGGGAAATCAACCACCCTGGCTTCAATGCTGGACAAGATCAATACCGACCGGCGGGAGCACATCGTTACCATCGAAGACCCCATCGAGTTTACCCATCAGCATAAATCGTGCATCGTAAATCAGCGAGAGGTGAATTACGACACCAAGAGTTTCATCGCGGCCCTTCGCTCGATCCTGAGACAGGACCCGGACGTGGTGCTGATCGGCGAGATGCGCGACCTGGAAACCGTTGAGGCCGCGTTGACCGTATCCGAGACAGGACACCTCACCTTCGCCACGCTTCATACCAACTCGTGTGTTCAGACGATCAATCGAGTCATCGATGTGTTCCCGGCACACCAGCAACCACAGGTCCGTGCTCAGTTGAGTTTCGTCTTGGAAGGCGTGCTCTGCCAGAATCTGATCCCGACAATGGACGGGAGAGGGCGGGCCCTCTCGCTCGAGATTATGGTTCCCAATGCCGCCATCCGGAATCTGATCCGGGAAGACAAAGTCCATCAGATCTATTCCCAGATCCAGGTCGGACAGGCAAAATCGGGCATGCAAACCATGAATCAGTCGCTCTATCTGCTTTATCAGAGACGGGTTATTTCCTTTGACGATGCAATGGCAAGGTCGCCTGATCCCGATGAATTGAAGCAGATAATGGGAGGGCTGCCTACAGACGCAAAAAAGGTGAGGAGATCAGGGTGAGCGAAGCTTGATTCCACTGACCCCCGATCGATCTCGAGGAGTGTAACCGATGCCTGAATTCATTTGGAAAGCGAGAACAACCGCGGGAAACATTCTGTCCGGCGAGATGAATGAGGTCAATGAGTCGGTCGTAACAACCAAGTTACGGAAAATGAACTATTCCGACATCAAGGTGAAGAAGAAGCCGAAGGACCTCCTGGAAAACGTCTCGTTCTTTCAGCCCAAGGTTACCACCAAGGACGTGGTCATCTTCACCCGTCAGTTCGCTACGATGATCGACGCGGGGCTGCCGCTCGTCCAATGCCTCGAGATTTTGGCCAGTCAGCAGGAGAACAAGACCTTCAAGAAGGTCCTTAACGCCGTGAAAAACGAGGTTGAAGGAGGAAGCACGTTCGCCGACGCGCTCAGGAGCCATCCCCGAGTGTTTGACGAGCTGTTCGTGAATCTGGTTCACGCCGGTGAAACGGGCGGTATCCTCGATACCATACTCCGCAGATTAGCCCTGTTCCTGGAAAAAACCGAGGCGCTCAAACGGAAAGTCAAGGGGGCCATGATCTATCCCGCAGTGGTGGTGACCATTGCCGTGGGCGTGATTACGCTCCTCCTCGTGTTCGTCATACCGGTGTTCAAGGAGATGTTTGAGGGCGCGGGGGAGCAATTGCCCACTCCTACTCTTTTTGTATTGGCTCTCAGTGAGTTCGTGACAAAGTACATCATTTACGTTCTCATCATCGCGGGGATCATCGCGGCGTTCTCCTGAGAAAGGTGGCAATCGCTCGATTTTGCGCCACCCTCGGAACCATGATCTCCAGTGGCGTGCCCATACTCGATGGACTCGAGATCACGGCGAAAACCTCGGGGAACCGGATCATAGAGAATGCCATCATGAACACGAGGACTGCCATTGCGGAGGGACGTACCATCGCGGAGCCCCTTATGGAAACAGGCATCTTTCCGGGAATGGTGGTCCGAATGATCGCGGTCGGCGAGGCCACCGGTGCACTTGACGCCATGCTTGCCAAGATATCGGAATTCTACGATGATGAGGTGGACGCGGCAGTGGAGGGGCTCACCCAGTTGAGAACGGTAGTGCGAGCCGTCCCGCGGACCGCGCCGGGGACGGTGAGCGAGCGAGAGGCCGAGAAGGCCTCTTATTTTTTGCACCCGCTTCATGGCAGTGCTGCCTGCTCGGGTGCCGGTGGCGAATCCCCGTTATTGGCCCGGTCGGAACGCGGAAGAGTTCACGTTGCCGGGAATCCCGTTGACCACCTCAGGGCGAATCCATTATCCGGCCGCCCCGGCGCGCTCGCGTACTCAAACGGGCCAACACCCTTGACTTTTTCGGGGGGAAAGGATAAAAACCCGTCTGATTTCTTCAATAAACTGAGGAGAAAGCCGACATTGTCTGAGGCGTCCTCCAAGACCAAAGAAACGCGGACCTCTCCTCTGATCGAAGCGCGACTTCGCAAGATCAGAGATCTCGAGCAGCTCGGTATACCGGCTTTCAGAACCGGCTTCGTCCCTGACACCGCGGCCGATGCTTTCAAGGAGCGTTTCGCGGACATTACGACTTCCGAACCATCGGATCAAATGATTAGCATGGCCGGGCGCATAATGGCCTTGCGCATCCTCGGCAAAGCTTCATTCCTGTGGCTGAGGGATACGTCCGGGGACTTCCAGGTATACCTGGCCAGGGACACCGTGGGAGTCGATGCCTATAAGCTCGTCAAGAAACTTGATGTAGGGGATATTGTGGGAGTGCGGGGCCGAGCGTTCAGAACCCGTACCGGAGAGCTGAGTGTCCTGGCCGAAGAGCTCGTCATTCTCACCAAGTCGATCCGGCCCCTTCCCGAGAAGTGGCACGGCCTCACTGACGTGGAAACCCGGTACCGGCAGCGCTACGTCGATCTGATCGTGAATCCCGCAGTCAGGGAGATGGTCAGGACCAGGAGCCGGATCATCAGCTACCTGAGGGATTTCCTGAGCAGCCGCGGTTTCCTTGAGGTCGAGACGCCGATGATGCAGCCGATCCCGGGTGGGGCTACCGCCAAGCCGTTCATGACGTACCACCAGTCCCTCGACCGAAATCTCTACTTGAGAATCGCCCCGGAGCTCTACCTGAAGCGACTGCTGGTGGGAGGCCTCGAAAAGGTCTTCGAAATCAACCGCAATTTCCGCAATGAAGGAATATCGACTCAGCACAACCCCGAGTTCACCATGCTCGAATTCTATCAGGCGTACGCGACGTACGATGACCTCATGAGCGTCACCGAGGAAATGGTGGCAGGGGCGGCGTATGAGATCACCGGCGGATACAAGCTCCCTCAAGGCGATCAGGAGGTGGACCTGACGCCTCCCTGGGAGAGGATGACGGTCCGGGAAGCCATTCTCACCCTCACCGACCTCACCGAGGCCGAGATCGAGGACCGCAATTCATTGTTTATCAGGGCCATGGACATGGGCCTCGAAGTGGGAAAAGAGGATTCGCCGGGCAAGCTCCTGATGGCGCTGTTCGATGAGCTTGTGGAAGAGCGGCTCTGGGGGCCGATCTTCATCTACAAGTATCCGGTGGAAACCTCTCCCCTGGCACGGCGCAATGACGAAGATCCTACGGTGACGGATCGATTCGAGCTGTATATCTGCGGCCGAGAGATTGCCAACGCCTTCACGGAGCTGACCGATCCTCTGGATCAGCGAAGCCGGTTCGAGGAGCAGGTCCGGGCAAGGGCCTCCGGTGATGAGGAGGCCCACTTTCTGGATGAGGATTTTCTGCGGGCCCTCGAGTACGGCATGCCCCCGGCCGCGGGCGAAGGTCTCGGCATTGACCGGCTGGCCATGCTGCTCATGAACGTGAAATCAATACGGGAAGTTATCCTCTTTCCCCACATGAGGCCGGAAAAAGGAATCGGATGAGAGTGCCCTTCGAGATCCGTGTCGGCCTCAGGTACATGCGGGCCAAGCGGAAGCAGACCCTTATTTCTGTTATCAGTGCCGTCAGTGTGCTGGGGGTCATGCTTGGCGTGATGACGTTGATCATCGTGCTGGGGGTGATGAACGGCTTTGAGAAAGATCTCAAGGATAAAATTCTCGGTACTGTTTCACACCTCGTGGTAATGAATCATTCCAGTAGGAAGTTGGGGGGATGGCCCGCGCTCATGGCTCGGATCGAAAAATTTGACGGGATAAAGGCCACGACCCCGTATATTTACGGGCAGGCGATGCTCTCCACTCATGGCAGGGTGCGAGGAGTGATCGTGCGCGGCATAGACCCGCGAACCGCGGGAAAGGTGATTTCGCTCCCCCGTTATCTCACAAAAGGCCGAGTTGAAGACATGGCCAAGGAGAAGGGCGGCCTCGCAGGGATCATCGTGGGCAAAGAATTGGCGGCCATGAACGCTCTTCGGCCCGGTGACGTGGTGCAACTGATCTCGCCGCAGGGCAAGCGGACGCCTGTCGGAGCCATTCCCAGAGTCCAGAATTTCCGGATCGCGGGCATTTTTAAATCAGGAATGTACGAATTTGATGCGAACTTGGTTTACATGGGCTTGTCTCAAGCTCAAAAGCTTTTTGAAATGGGTCACGACGTCTCGGGTATCGAGGTGCTGGTGGATGATATCTACCGGGCCCCGAAGCTGGGCATACGAATCGAGAAAGCCCTGGGAACACCATTCTGGACCCGGACGTGGAAAGACATGTACCGGAATTTGTTCAGCGCGCTCAAGCTGGAAAAAATCGCCATGTTCATCATTCTCACGTTCATTGTCCTGGTGGCCGCGTTCAATATCGTGATTTCCCTGATCATGCTGGTTATGGAAAAGAGTCGAGACATCGCTATCCTCAAAGCGCTCGGAGCCACATCGGATCGGGTGATGCGTATCTTCGTCGTCCAGGGCATGGTGGTAGGAATTGTGGGAACCTTTCTGGGAGCCGTGGCCGGAGTCGCGGGGTCGGCTCTGATCGCCCGGTATCCCATAATCGAGCTGCCGGAGGAGATTTACACCATCTCAACACTTCCCGTGGCCATAGAGACGTCGGACGTCTTGATCATCTGCGCGGTGGCCTTGGCTATCTGCTTCCTGGCGACCATTTATCCGTCACTTCGTGCCGCCCGTCTTGAACCGGTGGAGGCGCTTCGCTATGAGTGATCGCTTCATCTACGAAGTCGTGGACCTCTGGAAGGGCTACTCCAACGGGACCAAGGAAGTGGAGGTGCTGCGGGGTGTGAATTTCAAGGTGAGGAGCGGGGAGACCGTGGCTGTGAAAGGTCCTTCGGGGGTTGGAAAGAGCACGCTGCTGCATATTCTCGGACTACTGGATCGTGCGGGCGGCGGCAGGCTGCTGCTCGACGGCCTGGATGTACTCGAACTAAATGACACCGATCGAGCCCGTATCCGCAATCGACGGATCGGATTCGTATTTCAGTTTTTTCAGCTCCTGCCGGAGTTCTCCGCGCTGGAAAACGTTACCATGCCCGGACTCATCGCCGCGGAGGATCCAAAAGAGGTGAGCACGCGGGCCATGGAGCTGCTGGAGGATGTGGGACTGGCGCATCGAGCCGGCCACCGACCGGGCGAGCTCTCCGGGGGCGAACAGCAGCGCGTGGCGATCGCCCGGGCCTTGATCATGAATCCCGATGTCGTCCTGGCCGACGAGCCTACCGGCAACCTTGATCCGGCCACGGGCGAAGAGATTGAAACCGTCCTGAGAAACCTGAATCGATCCCGAAACGCCACCCTGATTGTGGTCACTCACAATGATGCTCTATCATTGGCCATGGACAGGAGAGTGGGCCTCATCGGTGGAAAACTCGAGGAGCTTCAATGAGGAGACTTCTGGCGATTGCCACATTGCTCATATTGACGCCAGCAGTTTCGATGGGCGCGGAGACTCAGCCGGAAAAGGTGATGGTCTTCCCCTTCAAGGTGATTTCCAAAGCAGGCAAGGTCCGATACAGCAAAGAGCTTGCCGCTGTGCTCGGAGGAGACCTCGCCCGCGAGGGAGAGCTGGAGCTCGTTTCAGGAGGACCATTTGTCTCGGTCATTCGGACCAGGAAGGTAAATCCCCGCCGACTGGCTCGAATAGCTCGCCGAATGGGCCTTTTGGGCGTTATATGGGGAGATCTGACTCAACTGGAGAGCGGATACTCCCTTGAAGTCTCGGTTATGGGACCCGATCAGCGCAAGAAACCCTACTTCTTCTCCACGACCGGCAAGAATATGGAGGAGCTGGTTTCGGGCATGCGAGACCTGGCCGGTCAAATAGGCAAGGTGGTTCTGAAGAGGCCGGTGATAGGGAAAATAAAGGTCGAAGGTAATAAACGGATACAGCGGGAGGCGATCCTCAACAAGCTGGAGATGAAGGAGGGCTCTCCTTTTCGACGTTCATCCCTCGGCGAGGAGATCCGGGACATCTATTCCATGGGGTACTTCGAAGATGTCCAGATCAAAGCGAAGGAAACTCCCAAAGGCAAAGTCGACCTCACGATCATGCTCAAAGAGCGCCCGTCCATAAAGGAGATTGATATAGAAGGGAACAAGGTCTTTTCCACCGACGAAATACTCGACAGTCTGACGACCAAGTCATTTTCCGTTGTGAGCCTGGAAAAGATCCGCCAGGACATCGCCAAGATCAGGGGTATGTATGAAAAGAAGGGCTACTATCAGCCCAAAATCGATTACGAAATCAAACAAATTTCCCCTAACGAGGCCAAACTGGTCTTCAAGATAAACGAAGGCAAAAAGAGCTGGCTGACCAAGATCGTTTTTGAGGGGCGGAAGAAGCTTTCCGAGAGCGAACTCAAAAAGATCATGAGCATTCAGGAGAAAAGCTGGGTATGGTTCCTCGACGAATCGGGCCAGATGACCCGGGAGCAGCTCGATCAGAACAGGCTCCGACTTATCGCTCATTACCTCAACAAAGGATTCATGCAGGTCCAGGTGGGCGCGCCTCGCGTCAAGATTGAAGACGGCTCGGTCACGGTCACCTATCCGATCAACGAAGGTCCTCGGTTCCAGGTGCGTAAGGTGAACGTAGCCGGAGATCTTATCATGCCCCGGGAGAAGATGATTGCGGCGCTCCAGACAAAACCGAGGACCTGGTTTAGCAGGAAGAAGGTGGTGGAAGATATCCAGGCTCTGACAAAGCTGTACAACAATGCAGGATATGCATACGCAGACATTGAGCCGCTGGAGAAAGGAAACGAGCAGTACGACTTCGTCGACTTGACCTACAAGATCAACAAGGGTCGGCGCGTCTCGATTGAACGGGTGGACATCCGCGGCAATGAGCGCACCAGGGGCAAGGTGATTCGACGCTCGTTGGCCATCGGAGAGGGGGATCTGTATAACATCGCCAAGATCGAAGCCTCCAAAAGGGCCCTCGAGGCGATGGATTTCTTCGAGGCGGTCAAAATAAAGACCTCCCCCGGCAGCCGGCCCGATTTAATGGACCTGGAAGTGGAAGTGCTTGAAAAGAAAACCGGATCGCTCGCCGCGGGCATCGGATACTCGTCTCAGGACGGGGCCATGGGGAATATCGACCTGAAGGAACGAAACCTCTTCGGACTCGGCATTGTGGCGAATATCAAAGGGAATTTGTCGGCCCGCCGCAACAGTTACGAAGGATCTCTCACGTACCCCTGGCTCTTTGACTATCCACTCAGTGGAACGATTAACGGGTACCGGCACGAAACAAAGGAACAGCACTATTTCCGGGAGAGCGACGGGTTCGGGCTGAATTTCGGATACCGGGTGTACGGCCCCTGGAGCTTGTCCGCGGGTATCGCCCGCGATTCGAGCAAGCTCTCCGGTTTCGAGAAAGTGTTCGCGCGCTCGGTGACCGATTACTATGCGAAATATGGGACCAGGGCCGAGAAATTCCTCAACATCTCGGACAATTCCGCCTCACTCAGTATCACCCGGGATACTCGAATCGGTTCCACGATCCCGATAGGCGGGAGCAAGTTCTCCATCGGCAGTCGGATTTCCGGATTCGGCGGGGATGTCGAGTTCTCACGATATTATGCCCAGGGGGTCCTCTACCAGAAGCTGTTCTGGAAAGCGATTATGAAAGTGCAAGGTAACGGATCGGCCCTGGTCGAAACAGGGGGAAGCCCCATACCCTTTGACCGCAGGATTCTTCTCGGGGGGATCGCGAGCATCCGTGGGTACCAGTACGGGCAAATAGGACCGCGGGACCGATTCGGAAACATCATCGGTGGCGACAGGGCACTGTTTGCCAATATTGAATGCCTCTTTCCCGTGCTGCAACAGATGAACCTCAACGGAGTCGTGTTCATAGACGCGGGGAACGCATGGAACGTGGAGAACGGTCCTTTCCCAACGGAGGTCAAGGCCGGAGCGGGGGTGGGTGTCCGGTGGCTCTCTCCCATGGGACCGATCCGCATTGAATACGGCTGGAAGATCAATCCCGAAAAAGGTGAAGCTCCAGGCGCTTTTGCCTTTGCAATGGGTCAGCTTTTCTGATTAACAGAGAATCAGTGGGATGCATGGAGGTCACGGCGCGGGGCGCGCGTTGCGCCATGCGGACGCATCTTCCAGCACGCGTGAGCACAGGAATACTGAATGGAATCGGCCGCGGCTGAAAGGAACCTGGCTCCGGACTCGGATTGAAAGCCAAGGAAAACCAGAGGCCGGCTCTCTCGCGGCCACCTCTCAGGTTGGCTATGTATCTTTAAGCACACGGAAAAGGAGTGATTTGATGAAAAAGGTTGCGACGGTTGCGCTGGGCGTCTTTATCGCCACAGCCTTCATTTTGACCGGGGTTGTCCAGGCACAAGGGCTCAGGGTCGCCTACGTGAACTTTCAGGCTTTCGCCCAGAAATCAAAGAGGTACCAGGCCCAGCAAAAGAAATTAAGCAAACTGCTGGCACTGAAACAGGGAGAGCTGGAGAAAAAGAAGGAACAACTCGTCACGCTCCAAGAAGACCTCAAGAAACAGGGCCCCATGCTCAAAGAAGAGACTCGGAACGCCAGGCTCAAGGAGATCGGTATTAAGGAGATGGAGTTGAAGCTCGCTGAAAAGCAGGCCCAGACCTTCCTCCAAAACGAACAACGGGAAGCCATGGAGCTCTTGCGCAGAGACATTAGAAAAATCATCGAGCAAATCCGCAAGCAGAGAAAGCTGACGCTGATCTTTGATGCCGTGGCTCTGCTCGGTGCGGACGAATCTCTGGACATAACGGACGTGGTCGTGCGAGCCTATGACGCGGGCGCGCCGGCTGCAGCGAGACCCGCACCCAGAGCGCCTGCTCGCCAGCCCAAGGCGCCGGTCAGGTCACGACAGAAACGGTAAGAAAGGCAAGGGATAGTCCGGCCTCAATGCCTATCTACACCCTCGAAGAACTCGCCCGTCTCTTGAAAGGCCGGGCCTCGCAAACACCAGGACCTGAGATAACGGGGGTCCGGCCTCTCGAATATGCCCGCGAGGAGGACATCACCTACGTGACCGATGCCGGCTTCTTGAAAAAACTGGCCGACAGTTCCGCGGCAGCCGTCCTCGCGCCGCCTCAGCTCGACCCGGTCGACCTGCCCTGCATCCGGGTGAGTAATCCGGAAGCCTGTTTCGCACGGTTGACCGCTCTGTACTACCCGTACGCAGATGCCTCGGGCACCGTGTCACCACGTGCAGAGGTTCACCCGGGAGCGAAGTTGGGGCAAAATGTGTCGGTGGGGGCCTTTGCTGTAGTCGAGCGAGGAGCGGTGATCGGGGACCATTCTGCGATCGGCTCCCATGTCTTCGTGGGAGAAGACGTTGAGATCGGCGAGCATACGCGGATCTTTCCCCACGTCACGATCTATCCCGGAGTGAAGATCGGAAATCGGGTCATCATTCATTCGGGGACGGTCATCGGTTCCGATGGATTTGGCTATGCCAGGGACGCGGACGAGCATGGACGACCCGTTAACGTGAAAAAGTATCACAGCGGAACGGTAGAGATCGAAGACGACGTTGAGGTCGGCGCCTTGTGTGCAATTGACAGAGCACTGGCCGGCCAAACGAGACTGGAGAGGGGGGTCAAGATTGACAACCTCGTCCAGATCGCGCACAGCGTTCGAGTGGGGGAGGCAACAGTAATCGCGGCCCAGGCGGGAATAGCCGGAAGCTCATCGGTGGGCCGATTCGGCATGATCGGCGGCCAGGCGGGCGTCAGAGATCATGTATCCGTGGGTAACGGGGTGGTCCTGGCCACCCGTGTGGGCGTGTATCGGAACGTGCCCGACGGTTCGGTCATGGCCGGGTCCGTTCCTGCAATGCCTCACAATGTCTTCCTCCGAGCTCAAGCCCTGTTCAAAAGACTTCCGGAGATGCTCGATCGTATCAGAAAATTGGAGCGCTCCGTTCATTCCGACCGCAAGGAATTCAGATGATTCATCCTACGGCAATTGTCCATCCGGGGGCTCAGCTTGGCTCGGACGTCTCTATCGGCCCGTACTCGATTGTAGGAGACGGTGTGGTTGTGGGCGAGGGGTCTGAAATCGGGCCTCATGTCACCATCGAAGGAAATACGACCATCGGTCCCCGGGCAACGATTTCTCAGTTCGCGTCAATCGGCGGTCCCCCTCAGGATCTCTCGTATCGGGGTGAGGACACCCGAGTCGAGATCGGAGCACAGGTGCGGATCCGCGAGTATGTCACCGTCCACCGGGGAACCGTGCGCGGGGGTGGGTTGACAGCCAGTGGGGACGGCCGTTATCTCATGGCGTACTGTCACGTGGCCCACGTCTGCATACTGGGCTGGGGGGTCATCATGGC
>JARRRG010000038.1:0-8728 GCA_037380965.1 Deltaproteobacteria bacterium | reverse complement strand
CCTTCATGGATGGGGTGAATTCGGACGTCCCGATAGAACTGCTCCACCGGGAATTCCTCGCAATACCCGTAACCGCCAAGACACTGGAGAGCCTGACTTACGGAGAGCACTCCCATTTCGGACGGATACGACTTGGCCACCGGAGTAAGCAGATCGAGGAGCAACCAATTCCGATCACGCTCTTCGCCGTCGGTTACTCGCACCAGATCCGCCAAGAGCGAGCACTGCAAGAGGAGCGAGAAAGAGCCTTCCATCACCGCACGCTGAAAGAGAAGCATACGCTTCACATCCGGATGTTCGATGATGGGAACCGGGGGTTGGGTGGGGTCCTTTTCCGAGAGCCTGCGCCCCTGAGGCCGTTCTCGCGCGTATTGCAGAGCCGTATAGTAGGCAGCCGATGCAATCGCGGCCGCACCGATGCCCACACCGATCCGCGCCTCGTTCATCATCTGAAACATGTAGGAAAGCCCTCTGTGAGCCTCTCCCACCAGGTACCCGCGACAATCGTTCCCTTCGCCAAGACTGAGCTGGGCGATCGGTGACCCGCGGTAGCCCAACTTGTGATAGACCGTTGTTACGGTCACGTCATTGGGGACAAGGTTCCCGTGAACATCAAGCCGCTTCTTGGGAACCACGAACAGGGAGATGCCTTTCACTCCGGGTGGCGCACCCTTGATTCGAGCCAGCATCAGATTCACGATATTCTCTACGCCGTCATGATCACTGGCCGAGATGAAGATCTTTTGCCCGCGAATCTTGTAGTGTCCCTCATCGGTGGGCTCGGCCTGGGTTGCTACATCAGCCAGCGAGCTTCCCGCCTGGGGCTCGGTCAATGCCATGGTCCCCTGCCACAGGCCGCTAAACATTTTCGGCAGGAACGTGTCGATGAGGTCCTGCGATGCAAAAGATTCGATCAAGTGAGCCGCACCGGTGGTCAACAGGGGGTACACACTTGCAGAGTAATTGGCCGCGGCGAATATGAACATGCACGCGTTGGTAATGGTGATCGGCAGTTGCTGCCCGTCCAGTTCGAACGGCGCATTGGCCGCGATCCAGCCTCCCTCTCCCGATTGTTTCATGTACGTTTTCACTACCGGGTGGACTCGTACCTGACCGTCCACAAAGCGAGGCGGACTTTGATCCATTTCTCTCAACGCGGGCTGGAGGAGATCCTTGCCCATTTTCAGGGCCGTCTCCAATACCAGATCGAATGTCTCCCGGTTATGCTCGGAAAAATAGGGATACGTTGTGAGAGCTTCACTGTCGAGCACATCGTAGAGTATGAACCTCACATTCTTTTCACTCACAAATTTCGTCGCCATGAGCTTTACCTGTTTGTCCCGGGTACCGAACCGCACCCTTCTCTAGAATATCTACTTTCAAGGCTATCGTCTTGGGCTCCGCGCTGGAGACTCCTCCGCGCGAGAACACGTGGTGCCCGACCCCTTGGCCCAGGACCCGGGCCGGGCAGAGGAGGCGAGTGCACAACCCACCTCCCCGACTGCGTGAGCCGGCTACTTCTTTTGGAGCCACGGTGGCAGCTCGTATTCGCCGGTCTTCAGATTTTCCGGCCAGACCACCTTGCGGCTTCCATCCTTTCTCCACTGCACCATGGGCAATTGCCGGTAGCCCCTCCCGTACTTGGCATTATGTAGATCGGTGAACACGTACCGGCCGGCCACTCCTACATAGTCGGTTTTTTCCAATACCGGCACGAGCTTGTTGGAATTCGTGGTCTTCGCCTTTTCCACTGCATTCTTGTAGATGTGCAACGCGTCGTACGTGTACCCGGACGGGTAACCCGGAGTTTCCTTGAAACGCTTGACATACTCGTCATAAAAGGGGATCGATTTCGGGGTGAGCGCGACGCGGAACGAGCCCATCGCGATGAGGGTCTCACTGACCGCCTTGCCGCCGCAGTCCTTCCAGTACCGGTCGGATGCCCCGGTGCCGGAGACGCCGCCGATCATGGGCCCCTTGAGATCGTACCACTGCTTGATATAGATCGCGCCGTCCACATGCGCGGAGATCTCATAGATGAAATCCGCCTTCGCATCCATGATCTTGGTGAAAATAGGGGTAAAGTCCTTGGTCTCCACGTCGAAGAATTCCGAGTACACCGTATCAAGGCCCTTCTCCTTGAAGAATTTCTTCGCGGATTTCACCATGCCTCGAGTCCACAGCGCATTCTCCGCCATGATCGCCATGCGCTTCGCCCCATACTTCTTGACCGGCAAATCCCAGATGAACTGATGGATTGCATCGGACAAGTCGCCGGACTGATGCATGACCCGGAACCAGTACTTGAATTTCGGCTTGTCCGAGCCGTACTTCTCCGCAAGCGCCTCCGACGCGGCTCCCGTCGAAATGAAGAGCACCTTGTACCGAGCCATCTGATCCATCACCGCCTTGGCCACCCCCGATGAGCACGTGCCGAACACCACCGCACACTTGTCCTGGAGCACGAGCTTCTTGTACGCGGTCGCTCCTTTCTGGGGCTTGTACTCCGTATTCGCGGTGATCAGCTCGATCTTCTTACCCATGATCCCGCCTTGGGCGTTGATGTCATCCGCTGCCATCTTCGCGGCATTGAGCAGACTCTCACCCGATGACGTCTTGAATGGCGCTATAACCCCTATCTTGATCGTGCCCGCTGCCGCGGCCGAGGTGGCGAACGCGAGCAGGGCTATAGCAACAACCAACAGTAGCATGGTGAAACGGCTTCTCATCTCTTCCCTCCTTCAGTTAAATGGGTTTCTCGCTCCTGCCTGTGAAGGCCCCTGTACCTGCCCCACCTCCCCGCAGAACAGCGGCTCTCCCGGTAAGCGTTCGCTGTCCGCGCAGAGGTATGGGTGAAGCTCGGTAACCGCGCATGATTGCCGGGCCCGTCCTCCGTCAGGCCATCCCCAGGTACGTCTCGATAATCGAGCTCTTCTGGGACAGCTCCGAGGTCGGCCCCTGGTCCACCACCCTCCCTTCTTCGAGTACATACGAATAGCGGCCGTACTCCAGCGCAAGCGACGCGTTCTGCTCCACGAGCAGCAGGGTCACCCCCTCCCCGTTGAGACGCTCAATCACCTCCACGATGGTACTGACCACGATGGGAGCCAGACCGAACGACGGCTCGTCAAGCGTGAGAAGGCGCGGGCGTCCCATCACCGCCCTCCCGATAGCCACCATCTGCTGCTCGCCTCCCGAGAGGGTCCCGGCCACCTGGCGTTTCCGATGGGAGAGAACGGGAAAGTACCCGTAGACCCGATCGAGGTCGAGCCTGATCCCGGCCTTGTCCTCCCTGAGAAACGCTCCCATCTGCAGGTTCTGCAGCACGCTCATGTCCGGAAAAAGGAGACGCCCCTCCGGACAATGAACAATTCCCAGGCGCACGCAATCCTTGGGCCCGAGCGCGGCCAGCTCTTGACCGTCGAATTTCAGGCTCCCCTTCACCGTTACCAGCCGAGAGACCGAACGGAGGAGCGTCGTCTTCCCCGCACCGTTGCTGCCGATAACCGATACGAAATCACCCCGTTCCATCTCGACAGACACCCGGTGGAGCACCCGGGACCGATGGTAGAACGCCTCGAGGTCCTTGATGTCAAGCCACGCCAATGCGTCCCCCCTGTTTCCCCAGATAGGCTTCGATCACCTCCGGATCCCGTACCACTTCCTCCGGGGTCCCCTCGGCAATGTTCCGGCCGAAATTCATCACGATTACCCGCTCCACCAGCTTCATCAGCTCTCGCAACCGGTGCTCGATAATAATGATGGTCAGCCCCTTGCGGTTGAGCTCCTCAACCGCAGCCGATATCCGTCCTATCTCCTTGTGAGAGAGACCCGAGAACGGCTCGTCCAGGAGGAGGATCAGGGGATTCGTCACCATCGCGCGGGCAATGTCGAGCAGCCGCAGCTCGCCCTGATTCAGATTGTCCACCTCCTCCCACAGTTGCCCGGAAAGACCGAGCGTCTCGGTGATCCCCACAATCCTCTCCTCAAGCTCGCGACCCGTGCCCCCACTCGTTCGAGAGCGCCGGCAAAAAGAGGGCACCTGCAGCGCTTCCACCACCTTCATCCCGAAAAAGGGCTTCACCAGCTGCCACGTCCGGGTTAAACCCTCATTCACTATCTGATAGGGCTTCTTACCCGAGAGCCGCTTCCCCCCAAGGAGCACCGACCCGGAATCGAGCGTGATAAACCCCGTCATGCAGTTGAATACCGTTGTCTTGCCCGCACCGTTCGGACCGATGATGCCGATCATCTCGCCGGAGCGGACGCTGAAACCGAAATCCGACAGGGCCACGAGCCCCCCGAAATGCTTCACCAGATCCTTCACCTCGAGAAGGCTCATTTCACCCTCCTCTCTCCGAGGATCAACGACGAGAGCACACGGGATTTCTTCACGAAACCGAGGTTGGCAAACCCCTCGGGCGCAAGGTAGATAAAGAGAATGAGCAGACCGCTGTACACCACGATCCGATATTCCTCGATCACCCGGAGATACTCGTTGAGCAGGGAGAGGACCAGTGCCCCGATCAGCGGCCCCACAATGGTCCCCATACCCCCGATCATCGCAAGCAGCACCACAATGATCGAGATGTAACCGGAGAGCATCGTCGGACCCACCTGCATCTGAGAGTGGGCAAAAAGACCGCCTCCTATCCCGCCGAGGAAGCCGCTGAGCGCAAAGGCTTCGATCTTGTAATACGCAGTGTTGATCCCCGACGATTGGGCCGCATCCTCGTCCGCACGGATCGCCTTGAGGATGTGACCGTGCTTCGAGCCCGCATAGGTCCGGAGCACCACATACACCGCCGCAGTCGCACTCCACACCGCAAGCAAATCCCAGCGCGGATCGCTCGTCAGGGGCGCCAGGCCCGAGATCCCCTCTTCTCCTCCCGTATAATCGTAGAGAATGAACGCAAGCTTATAGACGATCGAGGCAAAGGCCAGGGTCACCATCGCAAAGTACGGGCCCTTGAGCCGCAGGGTCAGATACCCGATGATCACCCCTGCCAGACCCGCGGCAAGCGCACCAACCGGAATCGTGAGCCACGGCGATACCCCCATACGCAGATTGAGAATCCCCGACAGGTAACCCGCACCTCCCACGAACAGGGCAAATCCAAAATTCACCTCATGGGTGTACCCCGTCAGGATGTCCCAGCTCATCGCGAAAATCCCGTACACCGCCGCAAGCATCAAGATCTCGATGTAAAAGTAGTTCTCCGAGAAAAACGCGAAGAGAAAACCCGCACCAAGCACGGCCAGCCCGACCGGCGATTGCTTGCTCACCCACGATGAAGAAAGGGAATCGGTCTTCATCCGCTATCTCGCCATCTTGCCCAGAATCCCGGAAGGCTTGATGATGAGCACGAGCGCGATCACCACGAGCGCAAGCATCTCGCTCAGGTGCTCGCCAATCAGGAACGAGGTGAATACCTCCGCATACCCCATGAGGAACGATGCGATCACCGCACCCACCACCGATCCCATGCCACCGAGAATCGCTATCGCGAACGCCTTGATCAACGGAAAGAGCCACATCTCCGGCACCACCGACGATACCGGAGCTATCAGCGCACCCGCGGACGCAGCCATGCTCGCACTCAGCGCATAGGTGACGAGCAATGCCCGATCCGCATCCACCCCCATGAGAATCGCCGCGACCCGCTGCTGAGCCACCGCCTCGATCCCCCGACCCATCTTCGTCTTCCGCAAAAAGAGCCACAACGCAGGGAGTACGCACACAATGATCGGCACGGTCAGGAGCTGCTGATTGACCACCTTGACGTCCCCGATGCGCGTGCTCCCCTCAATGAAGCTCGGCACGGACGTACCCGATACCCCGAACAGCAGCGCCATCACCTCACCCACAAAGAGGGCCAGCGCAAGCGTCATCACCATCACATACGTCACCGACCCGATATTGGGACGCAGGAGCACCTGGTAGACCACCGCGGCAATAAGACCCACCGATACCAGCGCCAAACCCGCGGACACGATCAGGATCCCCGAGCTCCCGCCGTGGAAGAGCAACGAATAGAAAATAAACGTGAGATACGCACCGAGCATGTAGTACGTGCCGTGGGCAAGGTTGAGAATCCCTCCCACACTGAACACCAGCACGAAGCCTACCGCGATGAGTGAATACAGAGCGCCGCGCACCGTCCCGAGGATAATGATCTCCACGTCGCCTCTCTCTTACGGGTGATCCCGCACACCCCTACAGATACCCGTACGCTGTCCAGCCCCCGTCAACCGTCACAATCGAGCCCGTCATGAACGACGATTCATCGCCCGCCAGAAGCACCGCCGCCCCAAGCACATCCCACACCTCTCCGATCCGACCCTGTGGCATACGCGGGGCAGCGGATCTCAAGCCCGAACGTTGTTCCCCCTCCCGTCACGGTTCTCGTGCTACTTTACCGGCTCGAACGCATAGCTGACTCTGGACACCTGGACTACCTCGCGACCCACCTCCTGAGGAACAGGATCCACGTCGAAGACCACCAACTTTACTTGATCGTCGGCTTTCAGCTCTCCCTCGCTGCAATTGATGATGCGTACAAAGAACGTCCGCTTCCCCTGGAGATCCACCAGGGCATGGATCAAAGGCGGCTTGCCAAACCCCAGCGGAACGCCGACCAGCTCTTCGGTGACCTCGATGACGGTGCCGGTTGTAGGCCAGTCGATCCATTCCATGTTCGTGCTGTAGCACTCCGGGCAGAGTAGTCTCGGCGGAAACGGTTCCTCGCCGCAGTCTTTGCACCTGGTAGTAGTAAAACGGCCATCTTTCAGGTATTCATAAAATGAGTATATCTGGTTAAATTCTTTGGACTGTTGAGGGAACAGGTCCATCGTGGCCATATATTTGTCCTCAATGACGGAAATTCCCGGGGTGCTCATGCGACCTCTCTCCCATATACGACAACCGTATGCGCGGCTATAAATCCGCTCAGATTATGCGTTAAGCCCACCGTGGCATCGGGGACCTGCTGGACCGCATCGCCACGGAGCTGCCTCATCACCTCACCTGCCTGTCTGACGCCCGTTCCTCCGAACGGATGTCCGCACCCCAAAAGGCCACCGTCAGTATTGGTAGGGACCTGGCCGCCTATGTCATTGTGCCCGTCCGCGACAAAGGGTCCACCTTCCCCCTTTTCGCAGAATCCCAGATCTTCCATCTCGACGATTTCCGAGATGGTGAAACAGTCATGGGTCATGGCCACATTAACTTCTTTTGGCTCCACCTTGGCTTTCTTGTACGCCTGAGTCGCTGCGATCCTCAGCGATTCCCAGGTGGTCAGGTTGGGCACGTTGGCAGACATGTTATTGACCGTCGCCTGGCCTGAGCCGCGGACGTAGACCAGCGGTTTGTCCGTCAGATCCTTGGCCTTCTCTTCCGCTGCCAGAATGACCGCAGCCGCTCCGTCCGTGATGGGACAGCAATCATAGAGCGTCAACGGCGCGACTATCATGCGGCCGTTCATTACCTCTTCCATCGTAACCGGGGTCTGGAACTGGGCGTTGGGATTCAGCGAGGAGTTTCTTCGGTTCTTGACCGAGACGGCTGCCAGATGCTCTTTTTTGGTGCCGTACTGCTTCATATGCTGTTTGGCGATCATGGCGAAGGCCGGAGGCGGCAGACCCATCCCCTGGGGACCGTCCCAATCGTGATCCACCGAAGCCAATTGGCTGTAAAACACTTCCCATTTTTGAGGGGTGTAAAGCTTCTCGCCGCCGATCACCATGACCATGTCCGCCTGGCCCGCTTTGATGAGAGCGAAGGCCAGGATAACGGCAGAACTGCCGCTTGCGCAGAGGAGCTCAACACGAGCGCAAATGTTCTTCGGCTTTATTCCCACATATTCGGCCACCAGTGGGGCCAGGTGAGTCTGGTACGAAGTGCGCTCCGTATAGGCAGACGCCACCAACAATCCGTCAATGTCTTTCGGGCTCAGTCCGGGGACATCATCGTAGCAGGCCTTGGCCGCTTCCTGAAAGAAGTCTCGCTGGCTGCCCGCTCTGACTCCCCATTTGGACATCCCTCCGCCGATTACGCATACATTACGATCCATAAACAGTCACCTCCATCGTGCAATTGAACTGCGACAATTGGTTGATCGTCCGCTGCCGGTCGGTCTTCACGTAAACCATGCCCGCCCGGATCTCATCCGCCCGCGGTACTCACGGGAGTCTTGAAGCCCGTGTGGCACATTCATTGCCATTCCAGCCGATACCTTGTCGTGAAATGTCCCAGTACCCGGTCCACTTTGGTCCTGACCGTTTCACGACTCACCGCCGCAGTCGGCTTTATGGTGATCACCGCCAGCGAGCCGTGCACTTTGTCCTCGCCCACGCTCACCGCCAGCGATTCCACCAAATTCCCGAGCTGTTGCATTTCGGACTCGTACACACGCCTGATCGAATCCCACCGCAGCGCGGGCTTGAAGACCTTGCCCACTGCGGTGAGCGGCATGCGGTCTATTATGACGATCTCCTTGGGAACGGCTGCCCGCTCTCCGATTTCGCGTTTCACGTTGTCCAGAATTATTTCAGGAGTCAGGCCGGCTCCCTCCTCTGTCTGCACATACGCGACGGGCACCTCTCCCGCGTACGGATCGGGCCGCCCCACCGCGGCGGCCATCTGAACTCCCGGAATGTGGTAAAGCGGGCCTTCAATGGTTGAAGGATCGATGTTGTGGCCGCTGCGGATAATGAGATCCTTTTTGCG
>JARRRG010000037.1:0-9935 GCA_037380965.1 Deltaproteobacteria bacterium | reverse complement strand
CGGTTCTCTCGAAACACGGACACTCAAGCTCGGTTCGATTCCTTATGTACGATTGCTCCTCACCCCCCGTGCTAACATGAGCTTCCGTTAACACGACCGATCATGCCGCGCACATCTCTCCGGTAATTGCAGTCTTCGGTAGACTGCTTCTCGCCCGGCAAGAGCGTGCGGCTTCCGCTTGTTCGTGGCAGGATCCGACCATTGTTCCGATCTGCATGGCATTGAAATATTCAAAGGTTCTCTCACATTTCTGCAACGAGCAAACAGGGCCCCTGTGATAGAATGATGTGGCAGCGCGCGAAATCGGGAACAGGAGCGCGGGATCAAGATGACTGACCCGACGGAGAAAAGCGAAGCCGGCAGATCCGAATTCGCGGGGCACCGGCAGCGGCTCAAAGAGCGTTTCCTGAGGGAGGAGGCGTTTGGTCTTCCCGACAGAGAGATCATCGAGCTTCTCCTCACCTATGCGATCCCGCGCAAGGATGTCCGGCCCCTGGCCGAGGAACTGCTCGAGCGGTTCGGAGACCTCAGGGGAGTGCTCGGCGCCTCGACGGTGGAATTGACGAGCGTCGAAGGTGTGCGTACGCACACCGCGGCACTGCTTCGCCTTGTCGGGGAGATCGGGATTCGGTGTTCTCATGAGGAGCCGGGCTCGCCTGAGATTCTCTCCAATCCCAAGGAGATCGAGCGGTTCCTCGTGGCTCGGTTTGCGCGGGTCAAAGAGGAAAAGCTTCTCCTGATTTTTCTTGACCAGCAGGGAGTGGTCCTGGGCGAGGAATTGATGGGCGCGGGGACGGTCGACCAGGTGGTTGCGTTTCCTCGCCAGGTCATGGAGCTGGCGCTCCGGTACAATGCCTCATCCATGATCATGGCGCACAATCACCCTCACGGGCCGCCCATACCTTCTGTAAGAGATCGGGAGGAGGCTGAGCGGTTGAGGGAAGTTCTCGCCCCCTTTGACATTAAGGTCAGGGATTCGATCGTGATCGCGGGAAATCGAGGGTTCAGCATCTTCAGGAACCGGCCTCTACAGTCCGAATCCAGACCCTGAAATGCGCATAGCCGGTCGCCGACCTGTAGGTGGAGGAACAAGCAGGAGACTCATGCGGCTCAGTCCTTGTTCCGTGTATCATCGGCACTGCTGCAAGTACAGAGGACAGCGACCGTGCTTGCTTCGAGATCGCCTTACCTGTGAGGGGTTCAAAAAGGAGAGCCTCAGAGCCTGGATCTTGACAGCAGTGAAAAGCTGGTGCTATTTTCAAAAATCTGGGAGGCGGTGTAGCTCAGGTGGTCAGAGCATGCGGCTCATATCCGCAGTGTCCGGGGTTCGAGTCCCTGCACCGCCACCATGCCTTCCTCACAACTCTTTTTCGTATTCACTTTGACACTCGCCTCGCGTGGTGGTATTCGATCACGAATTTCGCGTCCTGCTGAGAGGGATTGTGCGCAGAAAGCCATGAGCGATCGGAAGAGCAACCTCCCGCCCGCGTCAGATTCATCTGACGATCACGTTACCGTGGTCATCCCGGCCTATGAGGAGGAGCACACCATATCAGGCGTGATTTACGGGGTGAAGAAACACGTGCCACATGCACGGATTCTTGTCATTGATGACGGCTCAACAGACTCGACCGCGCGCGTCGCAGCGGAGGCGGGAGCGGACGTTATCTCGCACCCACTCAACAAGGGAAACGGTGCGGCTATCAAGACCGCTCTGCGCGCGATTTCGGGAGGCCGCGTCGCGGTCATCGACGGGGACGGCCAGCATGATCCTCAAGATCTGCCTCGGCTTCTTGCCGGCCTGGAAGAGTACGATCTCGTGGTGGGAGCGCGCACGTTCACGGGCGGGCAGGGCTCACGCTTCCGGAACCTGGGAAATCTCTTCTTGCGACGCCTTGCCTCTTTTCTCGCGGAACAGAGGATACTGGACCTGACATCGGGGTTCCGCGCGTTTCGTCACAGTGTTGCGTGCAAGTTCCTTCACATGTACCCCAACGGTTTCTCGTTCCCGTCTACAAGCACGTTGAGTCTGATTGCCGCGGGGTACAGTGTTGACTTCATCCCGATTCGAGTTCAATCACGGCCGTCCCACACGGAAAGCAAGCTCCACCCGTTTCGCGACGGATTTCTTTTTATCCAGTTCATGCTTCGTGTCATTACCGTGGCAAACCCGAACAAGATCTTCTTTCCGACCGGATTGGTCCTCGTGCTGATCGGAATTGCTCTTACCATTCGGAACTTGATTCTTTTTGCCCAGTTTTCAGGTGGCGTGGTTCTCTTCTTGGCCGGAGGGATCAACATCATCTTTTTCGGCCTCATACTGGACCAGTTTGCCACACTGCGCCTTCAAGAGCGCGACTGAATCTCAATCCCAGTGAATCGAATCGATCATGTGTGGAATTTGCGGCACATTTATGCTCGATCCCACAGCGCGGCCTGATCGCCCGCTGCTCGAGCGAATGAACGGGACGTTGACACATCGCGGCCCCGACGACGAAGGATACTACCTCTCGGGACAGATCGGGCTGGCCATGCGCCGGTTGAGCATCATCGACCTGGAAGGGGGCCGGCAGCCCGTAACCAATGAGGACGACTCTCTGTGCGTCGTTTATAACGGCGAGATCTATAATTTCCCTGAGCTTAGGGACGAGCTTCTCTCCCGTGGGCACAGGTTCCGGTCCCGCTCTGACACGGAAGTGATCGTTCACCTTTACGAGGAGCTGGGCGAGGATTGTGTTTCCCGTCTCAATGGCATGTTCGCGTTTGCCCTCTGGGATTCCCGGAGAGGTCGTCTCTTCATCGCTCGAGACCGGCTCGGAATAAAACCTCTTTTCTATGCCCTGGAACCGGGGCGACGACTCGTCTTCGGCAGCGAGATCAGAGCTCTGTTGTCTGCGGGGGTCAGCCGCGAGCCCGATTACCAGGCGCTGTACGATTACCTCTCCCTCATGTATGTGCCCACCCCCGCGACCGCGTACGCGGCGATCAGAAAGCTCCCGCCAGGGTCGTGGCTGACCTGTTCGGGGGACGGCTTCGAGATCAGACAGTACTGGGACATTCCACTGCCCCCTCGCGGTGAAGAGCACGCCCCGTCCGGGAAATGGGAAGAAGAGACCCTGGAACTGATTCAGACGGCTGTTCGCCGCCAGATGATAGCCGACGTGCCGGTGGGCGCCCTCCTGAGCGGGGGCCTCGATTCCACTACGGTAACAGCGATCATGGCCCGGAAATTGAACATACCCGTCCAAACCTTTACCATCGGATTTGACCGAAAGTCCTACGACGAATCTCGTGAAGCACGGTTCGTGGCTGAGACGCTGGGAACGAATCATCTGGAAGAAACGGTTCATCCCGGAATGATCGGATCAATACCCCAGCTCCTCCAGCGATTTGATGAACCGTTCGGCGATTATTCGGCAATACCCACCTTCCTCGTTTCTCAGATTGCCGCGAGCCGCGTCAAAGTGGTTTTGACCGGCGACGGCGGAGATGAGGTTTTCGCGGGATACCCCACGCACGTGGCCTATAAGGTGGCTCGGCTTTTCCGGCAGGTCCCGCGATCCGTGAGGGAACGCGTCATCACTCCGCTTGTCATGGCGTTGCCGACATCGCTGGAGCGGATCAGTTTCGACTATAAGGCCAAACGATTTGTTACCGGAGCGGATCTCCCTCTGGACCGAGGACATTACTGGTGGAAAGTAATCTTCACCGAGGAGGAAAAGAGCAGGCTGCTGACGCCTGATTTTCTCGGCGTCGGGCTGCGGGACAGTTTCAGTTCCTTCGAACATCACTTTCAGGTGGCGAGGAAGGCTCACCCCCTCAATCAGCTCCTTTACGTGGACGCCAAGACATTCCTCCTGGACGACGATCTCACCAAGGTCGACCGCATGACCATGGCGCACTCGCTCGAAGCCCGGGTGCCCTTTCTGGACCACGAGCTCCTCGAACATGTCGCGCTCGTCTCGCCGGAGATCAAAACAAGGTGGCTTCAGACAAAGAGGCTGCTGCGCGCGGCCGTGCGAAACTTGCTTCCGCGTGCAATTCGCAAGGGGAAGAAGAAGGGATTCACTCCGCCGCTGCCCTTCTGGATCCGGGACGAGCTCAAGGAATTCGTCGTCGACACTCTGTCCGAGCAACGGCTTCAAGCCACTGGATTGCTCAATGCGTCGTTCTGCCGGCATCTTCTGGACGAGCATTTTGAGGGGAGAAAGGACAACAACAGGCAGATATGGACGCTCCTGGCCCTGGTATGCTGGTTGGAAAACAACAGGGCCCAATAGACGCGGCGATCAGTAACACTCGACTGCTACGGGATTACCTTGCTATCCGCCCGTCAGGAGGGTTACCAGCCTCACTTCGTCACCGTCTTTGAGCTCCTCATTGAGGTCCACTCTCGTTCCGTTGACAAAGGAAATCATTTTCAGCTCATGGGGGATTCCGAGTTTCCTGATAAGGCCGCGTGAGTTCAGGCCGGCTCGCACGACTATGGTTTGATCCTCCGCGAATCGTCTTACCACTCCCACCGGTCGTACCGTTATCTTCAACGAGGACCTCCTACCAAACTCGCTTCGCTTCCTCTCCCATGCCGAATTCCTCAAGTCTCTCCTTGGTAGGTATCCCCAGCTCGGCATCTATTCCCATGAGCCGGTAGAATTTTTCTTTCATGCCGACGAAGTTGACTTCGATCCCTTCGGGCTCTCCATCCCGTGCCGGTTCCAGAAGCCTCGGGGTCAAGTCGTCGTCGCGCGCTCTGAGTCCGTACGCGAAGTTGATGAGTCTTTTCAGGTAGAACACGCGTCTCCCCGCGCGCATCATTTCTTCCATATCCCAGTCATAACCTGCAACGCTGTTGAAGAGATCAACCCATTCCGGGATGGAGATCTCCCGGTCCGCGAATTGGCAGTAGCACGCGCTGTTTTCGATCGCCCCCAGCTCCACCGAAGTCACCGCGGCTTCAGGTTTGTGCTCGTCCGTCATGGGCTCGAGCTCGTACTCAAAGCCGATTTCAGGATAATAGCAGGCACCCATCTCAACGAACAACATGGGATCAGCCGTGTGACACGCGCCCCGCGCGCTCATCGCATAGGTAAGGGCCATCCCGTGGCCTCCCCCTCGGGGATCGTGCATAGGCGCCTCAAGACCTTTGCTGTGGCACGTATAGTCGATCGAATGCTTGTCAATCTCTCCGGCCGCTGAAACGCTTCCAGCGGCCAGGAGCGAGCCCAGCCTTCCTTCCCTTCGGGCGATCATCGGCAAAACCGTATGAATAACTGTCTCCATGTCGCCCCAGCGAAGTTCCACGCCGTCCATGTCATCGCGCGTGATGTCACCTTTCTCGAAGGCTTCCATGGCCCAGGCAATGGTCGCTCCCGACGAGATCGTGTCCATGCCGAGGTCGTTACACACACGGCCCGCTTTGCACGCCGCTGCAAGATCCATTGATCCCAGGAGCGAGCCGAATGCCACGATCGTCTCGTACTCCGGGCCCGGGCCTTTGGGAATCGCGAAGGGGCTGTTCTCGACCTCCACCACCCTCTTGCACGCGATCCCACAGAACGCGCACGCTCCCCGTTTGGTGAGGTACTGCTCCGTCAAGGTGCTGCCCGTCAGAGCATCACCCATCTCCTCCCAGAAGTTGGAGGTGAAATTACGGATGGGCACGTCACCGCTGTACACGCCGCCCTCGAGGTTGGCAGCGGTGCCGTTAACGTGCAAGACATCTGATGTCACGGACTCTTTGATCTTCAGATTGAGCTCTTTACGCAGATCCTCGTATCGAACCGGGTCGGCCACTTCCATCTTTTTCCTGGACGCCCGGACAACGATTGCCTTGAGATTCTTCGACCCCATGACCGCGCCGAAGCCGGCACGGCCGAAGGCATGGTGGGCCTCGTTCAGGATAGCCGCGTATCGCACAAGGTTCTCACCCGCCGGGCCGATAACGAGGCTACGGTAGGCCCTGCCGTATTTCTCCTTGATGGCCCGGTTGACCTCCTCGATCCCCTTGCCCCAATAGGCTGTGGCGTCAACCGCCCGGATCTGGTCGTCCTCAATGAGGAGCATGGATGGCTTTTCAGCCTTGCCGGTAATAATAATGCCGTCGTACCCCGCGTACCTGAGCTCCGGAGCGAGAAAGCCCCCGCAGGAAGAGTCT
This sequence comes from Deltaproteobacteria bacterium, assembly GCA_037380965.1. Lineage (GTDB taxonomy): Bacteria > Desulfobacterota > Desulfomonilia > Desulfomonilales > Desulfomonilaceae > JARRRG01. Next base: position 3,781 of record JARRRG010000037.1, on the reverse strand, counting down.
CCCCAGTGACCGGTCAAGGGGGAGCAGCCGGCTATGCTGTTTCTACTCGCGCCGGACAGTTTGAGACCTGCAAAGGGGCCGTTCATAATGATGAGCATGGCTTCGGGAGAAAGTGGATCGGCCTGGAAATTTCCCCTTTCCCAGAACACCTTCGCGGCCAGACCGCTGCCCCCGATATAGGTTCGGTAGTATGCCTCCGGCAAGCCGTCGGCATGGACTGCGCCGTCACTGAGGTTGACGTTGATTATTTTTCCGGTGTTTCCCTTCACGAGCTGAGGCTCCCGCGCCGCCTACTTGAGAATCTTTTCTTCCCACCCGAGATCCCTGAGGACCGTTTCGTAGATTTTGGCCACCTTCTTGAGCTTGGGCGCGAGCCTAAGCAAGCCGGTAGCTGATCCCTTCACCCGAATCTTCTTGCGGGTAATGGCCATGACGGGGTTGAGCTTGTTTGACCAGGAGCGGTGGGCATCATCCGCGGAAAGGCTCATGGTCAAATCGGGGTCCTCACCCGGCTTGCCCGCGGAGATCAGGAGATTTCCGCCTCTGCAGTCCACATGAAAGGAGCAGTTGGGTCCGTCCTGGGTGTAGTCGAACCAGATGAGCTGATTGACCTTCCTTAAGCCGTTACGCAAGTCTTCATCGGTCTTTGCTGTTTCGAAGAGCGACACAAAGGCCCTGATCGGTTCGCTTTCGTCGTTCCAGTATTCCATCTCTTCTCCTTTCTGTCAGAAGGCTTTGAGGTACAGCTTGAGGATATCCTCCTCTTCGAGGTACCGCGGGTTGTACGAGACTTGGCTGTCACCGGCTGCAAGTTCGGCCATTGGCATTAGCTTTTCTTTTTCCATGGGCACATTGAAATCCTTCCGCGACTCGGTGAGTCCAATCTTCGCTTTCAGGTCTATGACAGCCTGGACAGCCGCGCCGGCCGCGTCCGATGCATCCATGGCGTCTAACGGAAGCCCCATTGCGTCTGCTATCATCAGGTACCGTTCCGCGGCCTCCTCTGCATTAAAATCCATGACAATCGGGAGCATGATCGCATTGGCCAGCCCGTGAGGGATATGGTATTGGGCTCCCAGGCCGTGGGCCGTCGCGTGAACGCCTCCTGTCATCGTGTTGCCGAAGCACAGTCCCGCCAAAGTACTCGCTATAAGCATGTTCCCTCGTGCGGTTATGTTCTCCGGCTCTTCAACGGCGAGCGGGAGGTAGGTGAAAATCAGGCGGATCGCATGCAATCCCAGCGCGTCTCCTATGGGTTCTGCCGCTGTGGAGGTCACGCCCTCGATCGCGTGGGTCAACGCGTCCATTCCCGTGAACGCGGTAATCTTGGGGGGCAACCTCACCGTGAGCTCCGGGTCCAGCATGGCGATGTCCGCATTGTAGGGATGTGTGATCGATAGCTTTGCCTGGGCTTTCTCGTCCAGGACGACAACCGCGTTGGTCACCTCACTGCCCGTGCCCGCTGTCGTCGGAAACGCCAAGTGAGGGGGTAAGGGGCGAGCACCCTCCCACAACCCGGCCTGCTCGGCGAGCGGTTGAAAATCGTCCGATCCTTCTCCTATGAGGATGTTCACCGCCTTGGCGGTGTCCATGACGCTTCCGCCTCCGACGGCAATCATGCAATCCGCACTGCAGCTCCGATAAAACGCGGCTCCCTCGTTGATATTTTCGATCCTCGCATCCTGCACAATGTTGTCGAACACCCCTGCCAACTCGAGGTCCGACTTCCTCACTTCCTCGATTACCATCTCCGCCACACCCGCGTCCACCAGCCCCCTGTCGGTATACACCGCGACTTTGGAGCCGCCGAGCTCTCCCATCTCGAATCCCACTTCAGACCTCACTCCAGGACTGTACATGATCCGGGGTCTGTTGAGCCACGTGAAGAAGGGCTCAAACTCGATGGGCGGGTATTGCATGGTTTCCTCCTTCGTGCAACAAGCTCTTGTCAATGGGTGAAGACAGTTCGATGGGTGAAAATGATCAGGAAAACGTTAACGTATCCCACCTGAAAGATCAAGCGGGGGGGCGTGCGCTCACAGCGAGTCCCCTTGAGGCGGGCGCCCCACGCTGCACGCGGACATCACGTCTCGATCAATCAACGCACGAAGCAAGGGGCTCTAGCCAGCAATGGCCTTTCGATGAGCAGCCTGCTCAGTTCGGCACACCACGCACCCCATCCATGGCAGAGCATCAATAAGGGTAGGAGAGCAGATGAAGCGCTGCCCGTCGGCGTGGATTGCTCACAAAGACGCTCCGCGGAAGAATCGCACCTTCCGCGACCCCTTGTTACAGCGTCGGTTAAGAGCCATCTTTCCACGCGCAGGGCATCGTATTGGCAAGCCTCGGGCCGAGTAGGCGATCTGAGCCTTACCGCCGATCCGCGACGGTCCTCAGGTCACTTCAGGACGAGGATCAGGTATACCGAGGCCAAGGCCATGCCGATAAACGTGATGGGAACTCCATGTTTGGCAAACTCAAAGAACGTTATCCTATGCCCCGATCTCTCCGCGATGCCTGTTGTGATCACATTGGCCGAGGCCCCAATTATCGTGGCGTTCCCTCCAAAACATGCTCCGAGGGCCAGCGCCCACCACAGGACCCCGCTCTCTCCGCCCGGAATTGTTCGGGACAGGAGGGCGACCACGGGAAGCATGGTCGCGGTGAAGGGGATGTTGTCCACGATTGCCGAAAGGATTGCCGCGGACCACGCTATCAGACGGATTGCAATGACGAGGTCGCCCCGGCATACCGTCCTGATCCAGTCGGCGACATACTGAAGTATGCCGGTTTCTTCTGCAGCTCCTACAATAATAAAGAGCATGATGAAAAACACCAACGAAGGCCATTCGATGTCTTTCTCCATGATCTCAACAATGTCCGCCTTGTTCAAAATGAGAATGAGAGCGGCTCCCAGCAGCGCCGCAACACTCACCTCCATGTGGAAGAAACCGTGGAGGATGAAGAGGAGCACCACGCCGATCAGTACGGTTCCGCCGATATACAAAACCCGAAAATCGGTCAACTGATACTTCTCCCTGAGAAACTTGATCATCTCAGGGACATCGTCCACTTTGCCCGTCTCGTAATCCCGGCCGTAATACCATTTTGTGTAGAGTATCTGGGCCACCATGGCGATGATGACAATGGGGGTCAATTTAATGACGAAATCGTTGAACGTGAGCCCTGCATAGGACCCGATCATGATGTTGGGCGGATCGCCGATAAGCGTGGCCGTCCCTCCGAAATTTGATGCCATGATCTCGGGCAGGAGAAATGCAAAGGGCGACACCCCCAGGACCAGCGCGATTTCTATGGTGACCGGCGTCAGCAGGAGCATGGTGGTGACATTGTCGAGAAACGCGCTGAGAAACGCGGTGACCACGCAGAGGACTGCGGACAACACAAAAATCCGGCCCTTCGTTACCTGAAAGGACTTGTACGCCATCCACTGGAAGACGCCCGACGTTTTCAACACCCCCACCACGATCATCATGCCCATGAGGAGAAAGATCACGTTCCAGTCCACCGCGTGGAGCGATTGTTCGAAGGTAAGCAATTGAAACGCGGAATCAAAGTGGCCGACTGTGTGGGAAATGGCGAGAATCACCGCCGCGCCGATCAACGCAGCAAGTGTCCGATGAACGAGCTCCAAAGAGATCAGCACATAGACGCCCGCGAGCACACAAAGCGCAAGCCAGAACGCCGTCCCCTGAAAGCGTATCAAGGTCACTTCCGTGGTGGCGGCGAACCGCTGGATTCCTTTTTTGTCCGGGCCCTT
>JARRRG010000036.1:10673-17810 GCA_037380965.1 Deltaproteobacteria bacterium | reverse complement strand
TGGAGGGCCTGGAGAAAGTCGTCGCGGCGAATCCCGTTTCCGCGAACGCGCGTTATAATCTCGGGCTGGCCCTGGCAGCCCGAAAAGAATGGGATCGGAGCCTCGAGGAATTCCGGGCGGCCCTCAAGCTCAGGCCGGGGCTGCTCGAGGCCCGAATTAACATTGCCGGCGTTCTCCTTCAAAAGGGAGATTACGATGCCTGTATAGAAGAAAGCCTCAGGGCTCTGGAGTTTCGTCCGGACCTTGTTGAAGGCTGCATCAACATCGGGATCGCGTTCGTGCATAAAGGGATGCCCGACCAGGCCCTGGAAAGCTTTAAAAAAGCCCTGGTTCTCGATCCGAACTCCCTGATGGCCCACATCAATCTGGGAAATCTCTATCTCGCCATGGGCGAGCTCGAGAAGAGTATCGAGCATAACACCAAAGCCATACAGCTCGATCCCGATTTCGGCATGGCACATAACAACCTCGCGGTGGCATTCCACCACAGCGGAAACAAGGAAGGCGCACAGCTTCATGCGAAAGAAGCCATCCGCCTCGGATATCAGGTGCACCCTGACTTCATGAAAGAGGTGGGACTCGCCTGACCCTCCGACCGATCAGCCTTTCCCGTGAGCAACATCCGTCCGTACCCCGCAGTGCTCAGCTACCCCGCTGGAAGTACCTGACTGCGGTTTTTCTTTTCGTGGAGGGAAGAGATTCAAAGAGCGTGTTGAGCTCTTCTGAGGCGAACTGTAGCCGGGGCTCCTCGCTCTCGAGTTTCACAATGTGGGGGGGCTGATCTCCACTAGCCGCATCAAGAAAGGGACCGATTTCCGCGGGCGATAATCCTCGTACGAACCGCTTGACAAAATCGGGAGAGAGCGACCAGGCCTCTTCGAGGAATTCCGGGAACCAGTCGGTCCCCCAGGCGGCATAGAGGATAATGCGACGAATCGAAGCTGGCGCTTCCCGGAACTCTCCCCGGAGTTCCGAAGGGCTGTAATCAGCGGGCGGATTTGCCATCCGCAGCAACCATGGGATTTCCTTGTGCGGCAGAGACGCAATCAGTTCGAGATCCTCGAGCGTGAACCGAGCGTTGCCCATGGCGGTCTCCAACGACGGCATGAGATGCTTCACGGCCTCGGCGCTCGTCGCCTCGAGGAGGTCGACAATCTCGGCCGCGTCAAAATCTTTCAAGGTGGCATTCATGGCAAATGCCGACTGACGGTGAGGAAATTCCTGGAAGAGGCGAATGACCTGATCCGGCATGAGTCGATTCCAGGGCAAGTCCGCGGCAATTTCGGGAGCAGCCTCCTCCGGCTGGCTCGCGCTTAGGATGGTCTCGATGAGATGTTGTCCTATGCGGATAATTTCTTTGGCGAGTAGAGCGGCTTCTGACTCAGCCAGTCCTTCTCCCAGCTCCTGGACGAGGTCGAGCAGGACTTCCTCGATCTCTTCGGGAAACAATTCGGACTGAGCATCAGTGAGGTCCAGCGCCTCGAGGAACCCGCGAACATCGTCCATGGTCACGGCCACCGGATCCTTCGAATCCATGTACCCGGAAATGATGAGGGTATTGACCAGCGCTTCCCGAATGGAATCCGTCTCGGCAAGATTTCCTGCTCGCACCGACGGTGATCTGTTCAAGAGATCGAAAGGAAGGAGGTCCTTGAGGCTTACGATGAACTTGTGTCGCTCGAGCTCCGACTCATAATATTCGACAACCGCCAGAGTTGAAAAAAGAGAGTCCTCGAGTTTGGTCGAGCTGATCGCTTCAAGTTCCGGGTCGGAGAAAATGCTCATTTCCGAAAGCCGCTGGCAGGCCAAGTCGTCGAGACACTGGTACTCCTGAGAACTGACGAGAATCTCGACACGGTGATCCTGCAGCAAGTATTTCCATGCCTGCCTGAGTTTCGATATTCGGGTGTCAGCCAAACGAAACAGATCTACCGGTGAATCCTCCATGAGGAGGCGAACCCCCTCCTCAACAACCCCCTTGCTCTTGATTTCCAGGCCAACACCCACGAGCTTCATGATGGTTTCTTGAACCTTGGCCAATTCATAGGTGGAACGAAAGTCCACTTCTTTCCGGAGCACGTACTTGTTTGCCATGGCTACGGAGATGCGGATGATCTCGTCGGCTCTATCCCGGGTGAAGATACCCTGTTCCATGCCGGAGTTCACGACACGGCTGAGAAATATTTGGTCTTCAACAACCACGAGGCCCAATGGGTCCATCAGTCACGTCCTTTGGGTGTGGGCGATGAGTGCTTGTTCAGCGGCATGAGTGAGTGGAAGAGGAGAACGCACCTACGTCTCAGGTGACGAGTCCCAGCGCGACGTCACACTCGAGAAAGGCTGAGAGCCGGGCCCGGCCGACCAGTGCCGGTTCACCGTGCACGAGGCTCACCATCCACCCCGGCCGGTTCCATACCAGCCGCTTCCAGATCCGGCACTTCCCTCGGCAACGGGAAATCCTCTTCACCGCACTCGTTCGATGTACTTGCCGGTCCGCGTATCGATCTTCAGTGTGGCCGGCTTGGTGGCGCCGCCTGCGGTGTCCCCCTTTAGACCGGGCTCGGTAGAAGCCACTTTCAACTCTACAAATATGGGAAGCTCGACTCCAATAGGTTTTCCATTATGAAACAGAACGTCCACTTCGACGCTTTCCTGGAGATAATCTTTCGCGTCGCCCAGTTGATCTGTATTGAGGAACAGTTGCTCGTACGTCTCGGTGTCCATGAAATAGAACTGGCCGTCGCTGTCGTACAGAAACTGCATGGCCTTTTCTTCGAGGTCAGGCTTGTCCACCTTCTCCCCGGACCGGAAGGTCCTGTCGATGACATTGCCGGATATCAAGCTCTTCAGGGTCGTGCGGACAAAAGCTCCGCCTTTTCCAGGTTTTACATGAAGAAAGTCTACGATGACGAATGGCTCGCCGTTCAATTCAATCTTTAAGCCCTTCCTGAAATCAGGTGTCGAATACATGGGCTCCTCCCTCGTCAAGAGAAACGTCAGCACGTGTCATGAGTTGACGTTCCAACGTTTGCGGGCACACATCTCACAGGGTGGGTGCCGTGGGACCTTCGCCGGACGGCTACAGGAATATCAGCTTACCATAATAAGATCTTTGGGCATCTGTGAAAGTAATTCCGGCCCGTCTCTCCCCATATAAAGGAGACTTTCCAGACGCACCCCCCCTACCCCCTCGAGATAGATTCCCGGCTCGATGGTAAAGACCATGCCTTCGTCGATCACTCCTGTACCACGGTATGAAAGGAAAGGCGGTTCGTGGACTTCCAATCCCACGCCATGGCCCAATGAGTGCAAGAAATACTTGCCATAGCCCGCGTCGTCTATGATCTGTCTCGCCACTCTGTCGACTTCTCGGGGACGCATGCCGATCTCGAGACGCTCGATCGCCTCCATATGGGCCCGATAGACGGTCTCGTGGATCTTTTTCTGTTCGAGCGACGGGCGTCCGACAATGCACGTGACGGTCTCGTCACTGTTGTACCCTTCAAATTGGCATCCGAAATCGATGATGACCAGCTCTCCCTGTCGAATGATTTTGTCCGAGGGCATTCCGTGGGGCAAAGCGCCGCGCTCCCCGGAGGCGATTATGGTGTCGAACGCGATGCGGTGGGCGTGGTTCGACCTGAAAAGGGATTCCAGCTCTTCTCCCACCGCCAGTTCCGACCGCCCCGAGATCTGGGATTCGAGCAGTCGCCGACACGAGTGCGAGCCTATTTCTGCCGCCTTTGCGATCCGCGCCTTCTCCGCGGAAGTCTTCCGAATTCGGAAGCCGTCGAGGAATCGCCAACTCAGGGAAACGATTTCCGTCTGCGGGATCTTGCGAGCAAGGGTGGTGACGAATTCGTGGCTCACGCGGGATGCCTCGATTGCCAATCTGCGAACTCCGTTCCTCTCCACGGCGCGGACTAGCGCATCAAGAGGCCTTCGTATCGCGTGCAACCGGAATCCGGTCGTTTCTTGTCGCACTTGCGCCTTGTACCGACCATCGGTAAAAATGTGGCGTTCCGTCGACGTGACCAGCACGCTCGCGTCCGAACCGGTGAAACCGGTCAGGTAGCGAACATTGGCCGAGGGGAGAATTTCCGAAGTGTGGAACAGCAGTGCGTCCACTCTGATTTTTTTCAGACGCAGGTGAAGAGTACGCGTGGGGTCGGTCATGGGCTCGAGGACAGCTGGGATCGAATCTTCTCGATAGCGCCGAGCCAACCTTTGAGGAATTCGAGCATTTTGGTTTCTCGGCTCTTCTTGTGAGCTTCGTTTCTGGATTGCTGCAAAGAATCGTCGTCAGGGTTCCTTACGAGCAGAGCGTCAAAAATTTCGAGAGCACGGTCGAAATGCCCCTGCCGCATAAATTCGTGCCCCATAGCTGCGGTAACGGGAAAGAGGCCTGCCATCTGAGGAGCGCCGATTTCCGCTCCGTGCATCCCGTCGGCATCTCTCTCCCCTTCCCGGGTTTCCTCCTCAGCCCCGTCATCCGCACCAGACCTTTGGAAGAGGTCTATCAGCTCGTCGTGCAACGACCGACAGCGAGTGCCGTCTTCAAGGTTTCCGACGCGCGTATGGGCTGTCCCAAGGAGGTCGAAGAGTCGAACCGCTCTCACGTACTTCCTCTCGAGGTTGCGCAGCACGAAGAGCGCACTCCCGGTATCACCTTTTTCGAGGAGCGACTGGGCCTTTTCAATCGCTTCCTCGAAGTCCCTGCCCGCCAAGTACGGGCATGCGAACTCTCTCCCATAATCTCTGTCGTCGGTGTAGCTCATAGACTCTACTGGCGATTGTTTATCAAACCTATGAATTCATTTATTAATTAACTTAATTTGTGACAATAGTCAAGGTGCATTTTGTTCCGGGCATCCCCGTACGTCCTTGAAAAGTGCGGGAAATGTCTTTCCAAGCAGACTTTTCCCTGATCGAGGAGATGACAATGCCCCCCCAAAAAGAGCCAAGGTCCTGACCGTCTCAGGATTCCCGATGCGGCCAGGACCTTGTCATGGATCCTCATAGATGAGGGTGACGCTGAAGCTCAGCTTCGTCCCGCGGCAGCGACTTTGGCTCGGGCGACCTTAAGCTTATTGGACATCTCCTGGTAGCCCTCGGGATCGGCCGCGGAATCAATCGCGGCGAGCTGCTGTTCGAGCTCCGTCACTTCAGACGAAGCTGCGGACGCGTCAATCTGATCTGTGCTATAGGCTTCTTCGACCAGTACGGTCACCGAATCCTTAAGGACTTCGCAGAACCCTGCACCAACCACAAACTTGATGAATTTGTTGTTCTCCAAATAGGAGAATACTCCCGGTTGTATGAAGGTCAGCATGGGGGTGTGTCCGATCAACACCCCGAATTCGCCCATCATACCTGGAGCAATTACCTCTTCAACTTCCTTGTCGAGCATTACTCCCCGGGGGGTAACCAACTGAACCGTGAATTTCTCCGGCATGAACTTCTCCCGATCAGGCAGCCGCGGAGGCCAGCTTTTCGGCCTTCTCCCTCACCTCGCTCAGATCCCCCACCATGTAGAACGCCTGTTCCGGGATCTCGTCGAGGGCGCCTTCAACGATCTCTTTGAAGCCGGCTACCGTGTCGTCAATCTTGACGTACTTGCCAGGCGTTCCCGTGAACTCCTGTGCCACAAAGAATGGCTGGGACAGGAACCTCTGAATCTTTCGGGCTCGGGAGACGACCAGTTTGTCATCTTCGGAGAGCTCGTCCATGCCAAGAATGGCGATGATGTCCTGGAGGTCCTTGTACCGCTGAAGGATCAACTGGATTTGGCGGGCAACGCCATAATGCTCTTCGCCGACCACCCGCGGATCGAGAATTCTTGAGGTGGAATCAAGCGGGTCCACTGCGGGATAGATTCCCAGCTCGGCAACCTGCCTCGAGAGAACCACCGTCCCGTCCAAGTGGGCAAAGGTGGTCGCGGGGGCAGGGTCCGTGAGGTCGTCAGCGGGCACGTAGATGCACTCAACCGCGGTAATGGACCCGTTCTTTGTGGAACAAATCCGCTCCTGAAGCTCGCCCATATCCGTGCCCAGTGTCGGCTGATAACCGACCGCGGACGGCATACGCCCGAGGAGGGCCGAGACCTCGGAACCTGCTTGGGTAAAGCGGAAGATGTTGTCAATAAAGAGCATGACGTCCATATTCATTTCATCGCGGAAGTACTCGGCGACAGTAAGAGCTGTCAGCCCGACACGAGCCCTGGCTCCAGGCGGTTCGTTCATCTGCCCGTAGATCAGGGCCGCGCGGTCGAGAACCGTTTCGCCTTCCGGCTTTGGCTGGCCGGGAAGCACGCCGCCCATCTCGAGGTACAGGTCATTGCCTTCCCGGGAGCGCTCCCCAACACCGGCAAACACCGATGTTCCGCCGTACTGTTTGGCGATATTGTTGATAATCTCCATCATGAACACGGTCTTACCGACTCCAGCGCCCCCGAAGAATCCGATCTTTCCACCTCTCATGAACGGGGCGATCAGATCAACCACCTTGATGCCCGTTTCCTGAACGGCAATCTGAGTCACCTGTTCGTCAAAAGATGGCGCGGCTTTGTGAATCGGCCTCTTATCTTCAGTCTGGATGGGACCTGCCTCGTCCACAGGCCGGCCGACCACGTTCATAATTCGGCCCAGCACGCCTTTACCCACCGGGACTGCGATGGGCTGGCCGGTGTCTTTCACAGGCATGCCACGGACGAGCCCGTCGGTCGTATCCATAGCAATGGTTCGCACCGTGTTGTCCCCGAGATGCTGGGCAACCTCGACATAAAGGTTGTCCGGCTCATCGCTGATCGCGGGATTGCTGATCAAGAGACCATTAAAGAGGGCCGGCAAGTGTTCTTCCGGAAATTGGACGTCAACTACCGGACCGATAACCTGGACGATTTTTCCCTCACTCATCTTAGGATATCCTCCTGAAACCGGCTTCAAACCAGTTTTCTGTGTTGCTCGGTCTGACGGGAGCGCTTCTCAGCCTTTCAGCGCCTCGGCCCCGCCGACAATCTCCATCAGCTCGGTCGTGATGGACTCCTGACGCATCCGGTTCAACTTGAGGGTAAGCTTGTGGATCATTTCTTCGGCATTGGATGTCGCGGCTTCCATTGCCGTCATACGGGCTCCCTGT
>JARRRG010000036.1:0-10627 GCA_037380965.1 Deltaproteobacteria bacterium | reverse complement strand
ACCGGAAAAAATCTGGACCTGAATGTACTTGGGGAGAATTACCGCGAGCAGCTCCTCTTCCGAGGGTTCGTACAGATACTCTCGGCGCTTCTCAGCGTCATCCTCAGCGGATACCGGCAAGAGTTTCCTCAGGGTCAAAATCTGGGTTGCCGCAGTTCGGAACCGATTATAGAGCAGATAGACCTCCTGGTATTCTGTGGAAACAAACTTCTCGGTAGCCTCCCGCGCGATGTCGCCCGCCAGTTCCATAGTCACGTTGTTCATGACATTGACAAATCGCCCGGCGATCGGGATCTGACGTCGTCGAAAATAATCATGACCTTTGCGGCCCACGCTGATCAGCCCGATCTCCGCGCCCTTTCCCTTCATCTCCCTGAAAAAGGCATCCGCGCGACGATTCAGGTTCGCGTTGAAGCCACCGCAAAGGCCGCGATCCGCGGTCACTTGTATGAGCAGGACCTTGGTGACTGGTCCAGTTTCCAAGAGCTCATGGGAGCTGGGATTTGTTCGGGATGCCAGAGACATGAGCACATCCCGCATCTTGTCCGAGTAGGGACGGGCCGCAGTGACGGCTTCTTCCGCCCGTCTGAGCTTCGCGGCCGCGACCATCTTCATCGCGTTCGTGATCTTCTGGGTATTTTTTACGCTCGCGATCCGTTTACGAATATCTCGGAGGCTAGCCATTTCGACCTCTATGCTGGAGAGCTAAATCCTGGAGTGGTCTTTCTCATTGAGTCTCGGTCACCTACTAGACGATCGAAAGCTCGGGTGGAGTAAAGATCCCTTTGAAATCATCCAGAATCTTTTTCATCTTGGTTTCGAGCTCATCTGAGATCACCTTCTTTTCCCGCAGCTCATCGAGAACCTCCGGGTGGCTGGTCTCCAGGTGGCTCAAGTACTGCTTCTCGTACTCGGCCAGCGCCCGAACATCGTAATCGTCCACATAGCCGTTGGTGGCGGCAAATATGACGGCAATCTGTCTCTCAACAGGCATGGGCTCATACTGAGGTTGCTTGAGGATTTCGACCAATCGGGTGCCCCGGGCAAGCTGAGCCTGCGTAACCTTGTCCAGATCCGAACCGAACTGGGCGAACGCCTCCAGCTCCCGGAACTGGGCCAGGTCCAGGCGAAGAGAGCCCGCGACCTGTTTCATTGCCTTGACCTGCGCATTGCCACCCACCCGGGATACGCTCAAGCCCACATTCACCGCGGGTCTCACTCCCGAGTAGAAAAGGTCGGTGGAGAGGAAGATCTGGCCGTCGGTGATCGAAATGACGTTAGTGGGAATGTACGCGGACACGTCACCGGCCTGGGTTTCAATGATCGGCAGAGCGGTGAGACTGCCTCCTCCGTTCACATCATTCATCTTTGCCGCTCGTTCCAGCAACCGTGAATGGAGGTAGAAGACGTCTCCGGGGAAGGCCTCTCGACCTGGCGGTCTGCGCAGAAGCAGTGAAAGCTGACGATAGGACTGGGCCTGCTTGGACAGATCGTCATAAATGAGCAGGGCATGCTGGCCGTGGTCCCGATAGTGCTCGCCCATGGTCACGCCCGCATAGGGGGCGATGAACTGCATGGGCGCGGGGTCGGATGCGGAGGCCGAAACCACCGTTGTGTACTCCATTGCACCGAAACGCTCGAGGGTGGCGACCACCTGCGCGACGGACGACCGCTTCTGGCCTACCGCCACGTATATGCAGACCACATCGGTGTCTTTCTGATTGATGATCGTATCGACCGCGATGGCTGTCTTGCCCGTCTGGCGGTCACCGATGATCAGCTCACGCTGTCCGCGTCCGATCGGAATCATCGAATCGATGGCCTTGAGTCCCGTCTGCAAGGGTTCTTTCACCGGCTCTCTCTTGATGATTCCCGGCGCCACCAATTCGACCACTCGAGAATCCTCCGCCTCAATGGGACCCTTCCCGTCGATGGGCTGGCCGATCGCGTCGACCACGCGACCAAGCATGGCTTTTCCGACAGGCACCTGGACAATCCGGTTCGTCCGTTTGACGGTGTCACCTTCCTTGATGTGGACGTCATCTCCAAGAATCGCGGTGCCCACATTGTCCTGTTCCAAGTTCAGCACCATTCCCATGATGCCGCCCGGAAACTCCAACAGCTCCCCTGCCATTGCCTTTTCCAGGCCGTGAAGGCGGGCGATCCCGTCTCCTACGCTGATGACGGTACCTGTTTCGCTGACTTCGACTTTCTTGTCGTAGTCCTGGATCTGCTGCTTGATAATGTCACTGATCTCTTCGGCTCTGATCTGCATTGTCCCTATCCCCTCAGGCTTTCCTTGAGCTGATTGAGCTGGGTGCTAATTGTCCCGTCGAATACCATATCTCCGACTTTGGCGACAAGCCCCCCTATGAGCGAGGGGTCCGTGTTCGCCGTCAGTATCACTCTCTTGCCGCTTATCTTGGAAAGGGCTTCGGTCACGCGACTCAGCTCATCCTCATGGAGCGGTTCCGCGCTTGTCACTTCGCCCCTGGTGATTCCCCTGATATCGTCCACCTTCTCTCGGAACGCCATATCGATGCCGGGAAGCTGATCGATTCGCTTGCGGTCGATCAATAAGTTGATGAAGTTGTTCACCATCCGATCTGTTCCCAGCTTCTCCAGAATCGATCCGACCACCCGCTTCTTGTCCTCCTTGGGGAAGACGGGGTTGATCAATAACTCTCTGAAGTCCTTGGAGGTGTTCATCAAATCGGTCAGAACCGCAAGATTTTCGCCATATAGGTCCAAGGCGTCTTGTTCTTGACCGATCTCCACCATGGCCTCAGCGTATCGCTTCGCTAATGTGGTGTCGATCACTTCATGCCCTCAACTTTTGCAAGGTAGTCCTGAACAATCTTCTTATGGTCATCCGCGTTAATTTTATCGCGGATGAGAGCTTCGGCCAACCCTATCGCCAGTTCCACGGACTCGGTCTTCAGAGTGGACTTGGCTTTTCTCACCTCTTGCTCCGCAGCGACCTTGGCTGCCTCTATCATGCCCTCAGCCATCCTTTCGGCATTGGCCATGACTTTGTCCGTCTCAGCTTGAGCAGATTTCTGAAGCTCGGCTCGCATTTTTTCGAGCTCCTGCTCCATCCCGGCGATCTTCTGCTCGTACTCTCGCACCTTTGCCTCGGCCTGCTCCCGTTCCAATTTGGCGTCTTCCAGATCCTTCTTGATCTGAGAGGTCCTCTCCGAGAAAAACTTGGTCAACGGTTTCTTCAGAAAATAGACGAGCAGAGCGACGAGTGCGATGGTGTTGATAACTCTCCAGAAGAGCTTCCATGTGGTCCACGGGCTCGCTGCTTCAGCGTGCCCTTCCGTGGCGGCGATTGCCGTGCCCGCAAGGAGGAGAACAGCGAGAGTGACCAAAATCCAAGCAACGGTGCGGGCCTTCATCAGATTGACCTCCCCAGAATTTTTTCAGTAATGGACTGCGCAAGGGGTGTCATTTCTGCCTTCAGGGTGGCTCGGACCGTCTCAATCTCTTTCCCTATGGATTCTTTCATCTCATCGACGATACCGGCGGCCTTATTTCTGGCCTTATCCAGGATGTCCGCCTCGACTTTCTTGGCATCGGCCAGAAGAGTTGCTTTTTCCTGAGCCGCGGTCTGCCTGGCCTTGGCGAGCTCTTCCTGATGTCGTTGCTCCTGATCCCGTACTGTCTGTTCTAATTCGGCGGCCCGATCCCGGTCGCCCTTGATGTGGGCTTCCCGTTCCCTGAGCTTGGACAGGATCGGTTTGTAGAGGATGGCATTGAGAATGACAATGAGAACCACGAAGTTAACGAGCTGGACGAGGAGAGTAAAGTTTATCTGGATCACTGCCTCAATCTCCTGGATTCACGAAATATTAGGTTGTCCGGCGTTCGATTCGCTATCAAACCGCAGCGCCTACTGGCCTCCAACTACCTAATTTTTCTTAGAAAGGATGTAATGTGAGAGCCAACCCAAGAATGAATGCTGATAGTAACACCCCGTTGACAAGGTGTCAAGATCTTTTTGTTAAGGGGATATAGTAATATAAACGGAAGGTTACTGGTCGTGCTTGTGCAGCGATCCCTCTTCTGATTCCGCTTCGGTAAGCTCTCCGCCTTCCTCATAGGTGGGCGGCCACGCTTGGGCTGATATAGCTTCCTCGGGTTCCTCGTCTACCGAAGTTGTCTGCTCGGAATCGGCAAGTTCCGGTATCTCGTCTTGCACGGATGACATAGTGCATGTTCCGTCAAAAAGAACACCTTCTTCCACCACGAGGCTTGGAGTGCGAATGTTGCCATACACTTTGGCCGGGGGATAGAGCTCTATTTTCTCTGTAGCCGTCAGATCTCCCCGGACCTCCCCGGCAATCTTGAGCACATTCGAATGGATCTGGGCACAAACCACGGATCCACTCCCCACAACGAGGGTCCCGCGACTGATAATTTCTCCTTCGAAATCTCCGTCGAGGTGTACCACTCCTGAGAAAGAGAGCTTGCCGGCAAACTCAGTCTGGCTTCCCAGAAATCCGCTTACGGCATCACTTTTTCTTTTTCTGAATCGAGATCCGAACATTTTGCCTCCACATCCGAGGTGGAACTTCGGCCGAGGTGCGACCGGTACCGGTCGGTCCCTGCTTAACACACCCCTTAGACAGGTTCAAGGAATAATTGAGCGATCTCAGTAGGAAAATCGTCTCATGCTCACGTTCACGATTACAGCGACCGCGAGGACGGACGCGAGAAAGGACGATCCACCGTAACTGAGGAAGCTGAGCGGAACCCCCACCACCGGCAAGAGGCCTGTCACCATTCCCACGTTGATCACGACGTGCCAGAAGAGGACCATCGTGCACCCGAACGCGGCGAGTGCTCCGAAATCATCGCGGGCTTGACCCGCGACCGCGAGGCCCCTCATGAATACCACCGCGAACAGGAGGAAGACGACCATACAACCGATGAAGCCCCATTCTTCGGCCAGGACCGAGAAGATGAAGTCCGTGTGCTTGACCGGCAGGAACATCAACTGATTCTGGGTTCCCTCCATGAATCCTTTCCCCAGAGCGCCGCCGGATCCGATTGCGATCTGGGACTGAATGATATGGTAGCCCGCGCCGAGGGGTTCGTAGTGCGGATTGAAGAAGGCCAGGAGTCTCTTCTTCTGATACTCCATCAAGAATCGGTCTCCAACCAGCAAAAGGATCGGGGCCGAGCAGAGGATCAGAGCTCCAGCCCACAGGAGCGCGCGACGACCCACACCCGCGAAGAGGGTCATCGACCCTGCAATGAGCACAATCACACCCGCAGTGCCAAGATCGGGTTGGACCAAAACGAGCACCACCGGGATCAGTACCAGCATGGCCGGCGCAAGAAGGTCTTTGAGATTTTGGTCCCCCCTTCCCGCACGGTGCTGGAAATATTTCGCGAGAATCATCACCACCGCCAGCTTAGCGAACTCCGAGGGCTGAAATCTCATAAAGCCTACTTCGAGCCACCTTTTTGACCCGCCGGCAACCTTTCCCGACCCATAAGCCACCAGGAGGGCGATAATGATGGCAACGTAGAACCAAACAGCCCATCTTTCCAAAATGTGGTAGTCAAAGAGGAGGAACACGGCAACAAGGACCAGCCCCAGACTGCACCATGTCATTTGCTTGAGGACAAATATTCGCCCGGCCTCCCCCATCGGCGCGGTCGCGCTGAAGATGAGGCCGAGTCCCATCCCCGACAGAATGAGACTCACCAGGATGATCGGCCACTCAAACCCGGCTCGGGAACTCATTGATGGCGAAGATGCGAGGAATGACATGGTTGCCTGTCCTTGGTTATGGTACGGACGCTATTGGAAACCCGCTCGGCTGATCCGTCAAGAATTTCCGGCCCCGTGACGGACTATTTTTTTAGGGATACCCCAGGCCTTCCAGGTCGCTCCTGCAATCATGCATGAGTGCCCAGGCTTCACTCCTGGGGCTCACCGGGATCCGGCATTCCGTAATACCGGCAGATTATCTTGCGCGCAAGAGGGGCTGCGCTCTTTCCTCCGCCGCCACCGTGTTCCACCACGACGACCACGGCGATCTTCCTTGGCATATCATCCACATACGCGACAAAGATGGCGTGGGACCTCTCATGGTACGGCACTTCCATATTCTCTTCCGGCCTGTGCCTGTGACGAATGACCTGTGAGGTCCCCGTCTTTCCTGCTACCTTTATCCCTGGTATACGACAATTCTTCCCGGTGCCGCTCTTCTCGGAAACGACCCCGATCATGGCATCGTGGAGTACGGCACGTTCCTCTTCGTTTAAGGGGATTTTCCAGCGGACCGCGGGAACCTGGTCATAGATGATTCGGCCGTCGGCCGCGCGTATCTGCCGTACGATTGCCGGATGGAGAAGCTTGCCTCCATTAGCCAGCGCCGCGGCCATCATGGCCATCTGAATTGGGGTGGACACGAGATAGCCTTGCCCTATAGCAAGGTTAAGGGTTTCCCCATCCTTCCAGGATTCACCATACGTGCGGAGCTTCCACGCTGACGTCGGTATTAATCCCGGAAGCTCGCCGGGCAACTCGAGGCCGGTCGGCTTGCCAAGTCCAAAGAGCGAAGCGTACCGGCCGATGCGATCCCCCCCAAGCTTCAGCCCGAGGTGGTAGAAATAGATGTCACATGACTCAACCATGGCACGATGAAGGGAAATCTTCCCGTGTCCGTTCGGCTTCCAGCAGCGAAAGCGTTGCCCGGCCAATTCAAGCTCCCCTTTGCACGTGAAGGTGGTTTTCGGAGTCACGACATGTTCCGCGAGTGCGGCCGCGGCTGTTACGATTTTGAAGGTGCTGGCCGGCGAATACAATCCTCGGATCGATCTGTTTTCAAGAGGATGCAGCGGATCGCTGCCGAGATCTTGCCATTGCCTCCTCGTGATAGAGGGAGAGAAGAGGTTCAGGTCAAATCCCGGCTTGCTTACCATCGCAAGAATGCGGCCCGAATCGGGATCCACCACGATGACGGAGCCGGCCCGATCGACAAAAGACTCCTCGACAAATCGTTGCAGTGAGGTGTCTATGGTGAGCACAACGTCCGCGCCGGGTACCGGCGCCCTGATTGCCTGACTGTCCAACTGAAGGCCTCGCGCGTTAATCTCGATCTGCTCCCAGCCTTCCACTCCCTTGAGATAGCGTTCGTACTTCTTTTCAATGCCTGATTTCCCGACAAGATCACCCGGCCTGTATCCCTTTTCCGCACGCTTGGAGAGCTCGTCCGCTGAAATCTCGCCCAGCGTTCCAAGGACATGGCACAAACTCTCCCCGAACGGATAGACCCGCTGAGGCTTGATTTCCAGCACGACGCCGTTCAAGTTTCTGATCCGCGACTTGATCATTGACACTTCTTCCAGGGTGAGATTCTTCTTAATGGGATACGTCCGAAAACGCGGGACTGAGCGGCTGCGTCTTACGAGGGAACGCATCTTTTCCGGATTCATCCCCAGTGCAGCCGAGCAAGTCTCGAGGACTCTCGGGAGATCTTCGAGCTCACCGCGAACGACGGAAAAAGTGAACCTTGGCTTGTTGCCGGCAAGGATTCGGCCCTCAGAGTCAAGGATCATTCCCCTCGCAGGCGGGAGTCGAAGCAGCCGTATGCGGTTGCTCCGAGACTGCTCAACATAGGATGCTCCATGGATGAGCTGCAAGTAGAGTAGCTTCACTGTCAGGACGGCCAAAACGGCCACCACGAAGATCGCGGCCCACCTCGCGCGGGGGCCGAAGTAATCGGTGACGTTCTCTGTCCTACGAAGATCGGACATGAAAACTCGGACCTTTCAGAATACCTCTTCGGGCATCCTCGTACCTGTGCAACGCAGACACGGCCGAGCCCTTTGTTCCGGCAATGGCACCGGATTGGCGCCCGAGCCTTGACACCCGCGGTGACTGTGGGCCGTAGTACGTGATCCTGCCGCCAATTTCAAGAGCGGCACTCGATGTCGGGGGACCTAGCGTGCTCCTATCAGCCTGGAATACCCGTTCCAGCTCCATTCAATCAATGGAAAGACGACAACTGCCGACACGCCTGTGATCGCAGACTTGAGCACGAACCACTCAGCGGCGTTCCATCCGAATCCCACGGGCCCCCCAACTCTCCTCGTAAGAAGCACGACCGCTCCAGCAAGCATGGATGCTCCAAAGACCAGCACAAATCTGGCCGCAATATTGTCGACCCTGAGAATGTCATGAAGATACCCGGACGCGACGAATATCAGGCAGTAGACGAGCGCAAACAGGCCGATGGGCGATGCAGAGAGAATGTCCACCGCCGCGCCGGCCAGAAAACTGAGACAGATGCCGCTTCCGAAGGAGAGCCGTTGGCTGGCCCATATGACGAGGATCAGCATCAGATCGGGTTTGTATTCGAGGGGAATGAGAAAGCCGTAGGAGGTCACCTGCAGACAGAGAATTGCAACCCCCATGAGCAGTGCGAAAAGGATTTCCTTCACGGGGTCTTCTCCAGGCCCGGCCTGATATCGAAGCCGCTTCGATTGGAAAGAATCACGAGGACTTCCTCAACCTTTGAGAACCTCACTGCGGGTGTCACCAGAGCTTCGAGGAACAGCTCCTGCGGGTCCTTGCGAACCGTCTCGATTTTTCCCACGGCAAGTCCCCGAGGAAATACTCCATCCATGCCCGAAGTAACCACCTCGTCGCCGGCCCTCATTCTCGACTTCAAATCGACATACCTGAGGATGCACTGGCGATTGCGGCCGCGTCTTCTCCTATCACCTGCGCGACGAGAGAAGGGAACTCATAGTCCGCTTTCAGATTGAGTAACTTCTTGAGCCTGCGATGTTCCCGTTCATGGCTCAAGAGTATGGCCCGCTCGCGTCGCAATCGCCCCACTTCCTCTTGAAGCCGCCGATTTTCCTCCTGAAGGCCGACAAGACCGATGTAGCCACTCCAAAGGCGCTCACCCCCGGCATGAACCCCTGCAATAGCATCCTGGATGGGGCGGAAAACGGTATAGACAAGCCGGGTCACAGGGCCGGCTTCCCGGTCCTGTAGTGATGAGAACAGGACGAGCAGACCAGCTCCTATGAGAAGCATCACAATGGCAATCTCGCGAACCGATCGAGGCATGATAGTGCAAAAGATCCTAGGCCATTAGCAACGGAATAATAAACGATGCATGAGCATGTTAGAGAATGGCGGAATCACACCGACTCACTGAAACCAGCGTCCCTCCCCGAACAAGATCAAACAGCCCTGACACGGCCGTCCCGGCTCGCGGCCCGCGAGTCCGAAACGACAGAAAAGCGCCGGGGGCTGAGCTGCGAATTTCCCGGTGTATCATGTGAAGAGCACCTCTTTAAACAATGCGAAATTCTCGAACATCTTGCCTGATCCCATCACGACCGTGGACAAGGGATCGTCCGCGAGAACGACGGGCAAACCTGTCTCCCGCCTGATGAGATCGCTGAGGTTCTTCAGGAGTGATCCCCCACCGGTAAGGACGATTCCGTTATCCACGATGTCCGCGGCAAGTTCCGGAGGAGTTTGTTCGAGCGCGGTCTTGATTGTCTCGAGGATCGCCTGAATCGGCTCGGCAATTGCGTCAGCCACTTCACCGGAACGGAGCGCGACAATTTTGGGCACCCCCGCGATAAGATCACGGCCTTTGACTTCCAGGGTGGTCTCTTCCTTTTCGGGATAAGCGCTTCCGATGGCCATCTTGACCATCTCCGCGGTTCTTTCACCGATGAGCAGGCTGTACTTCTGTTTCAGATAGCGAATAATCGCGCTGTCGATCCGATCGCCGGCAACTCGGAGTGACTTCGAATAGACAATGTCGGACATGGATATGACAGCCACTTCGGTTGTTCCACCTCCGATATCCACGATCATGCTGCTGCGCGGTTCCGTTATGGGCAGGTTTGCCCCAACCGCCGCGGCTATGGGCTCATGAACGAGGTACACCTCCCGGGCTCCGGCGCTCTTGGCCGCGTCCCGAACAGCACGCATTTCAACCTGGGTGATTCCTGATGGAATGCACACCACAATCCGGGGCTTGACCAGGTATCGGCGGCGGTGAATTTTAAAAATGAAGTGCTTGAGCATCACCTCAGTCACTTCGAAGTCAGCGATGACCCCGTCCTTCATCGGGCGTATGGCGTCGATGTTATCGGGTGTCCGTCCGAGCATTTTTTTGGCGTCGGTTCCCACGGCCACGACCCTGGGGCCGCGTTTGAGATCCTTCTTTACCGCCACTACGGAGGGTTCAGACAGGATGATCCCTCGACCTCGGACGTACACGAGGGTGTTCGCTGTGCCGAGATCGATGGCCATGTCGTTGGAGAAAATCCCTGGGACCGAGTCGAAAAACATCTCGATATCTTTCCCTAAAGGACCGTCCTGTTAGGAGGGACTGGCGAAATCTAGCAGAAGCAAGGGTGATGATCAAGCCTTCATTGCACTGGTTGCACGCGCGTAAAGATGCGCTCACTGTCCGAAAGGAATGGGAGTCGCCCTGATATTGGCCGTCCTGTCCGCTATAGGAAAGATCCGCGAGGTACGGGCGCCCGGATTCAGTCCGGCGAGAGCCACAACATCTCTCGCGATTGACAAGCAAGTCTCGAATTTCTATGATTCCTTGACAGACTTTGGCTC
>JARRRG010000035.1:0-8921 GCA_037380965.1 Deltaproteobacteria bacterium | reverse complement strand
ACCGGGCCTGGTTCGCCGAGTATTGGGAAGCGCGCCACCACGGGACCCACTTCTCTCTGACCAACCTCGGACCCATGGGCGGGGCAATTCCGCTCGGTATCGGCGCAAAGATGGCCCGGCCCGAGCGCCCGCTCATGGTCGCGACGGGAGATGGATGCATGCTGATGCACGGCATGGAACTGCACACCGCGGCGCGCGAAAACGTTCCGCTCGTCATCGCGCTTATGAACAACCAGTCATACGGCAACATTTACTTTCGCGCGGCACAGATGGGCCCCGGCCCGGAGCATCTCACCGATATTCCCGGCATCGATTGGGTCGCTTTTGCCAAATCGATGGGGGGTGATGGAGAGCGGGTGGAACGTCCCGAAGGCATCGCGGCGGCCGTCAAGCGCGGGCTCGACGCGTCGGGTCCGTACCTCCTGGATCTGCATATTGACAAGACCTATCCAACGCCTGTCAGTGTCTGGCGGGCACGTCAGAAGGAATGGGAGGATAACGAGGGATGGCCGAGATACCTGATCCCACCAACACGCTCACCGGCAAGGACCGCGAATTGTTCGATCACATGGCGTCCGCACGCGCATACGCGGAGGGCCGCTCGCATCTCGGCGATGTCTATGTGCGCATGTTCAACAATCCGGGCGTGGCCGAGAAAGTCGGCGCCCTTGGCGAGCATCTGAGATTCCATGGCTCGCTTCCTGATGACGTGCGGGAACTGGTGATCCTGCGTTTCTCCACCCGGCAGCAGTTTCCTTACGAGTGGTCCCATCATCAGCGTCCGGCAAAGCTGGCCGGAATCAGCCAGGAGGTGATTGACGCCCTGACCGCGGGGGAGGTGCCCAACACGCTGCCTGATGCCTCGCAGGCAACCCTTGAAGCCGTCGACGCGATCATCGCGAAGAAATCCATCCCCGCGGATGTACAGAAACGATTCGTTGACGTCCATGGCGTGGCCGGCCTCGTCGAGGTCGTCGCGCTCTGCGGCCTGTACTCGATCATGGGATACATGACCACCGCGTTCGACATCCAGATCGAGGAAGGGTTGCCAAAGCCACCGTTTTGAGTCTGCACCGGTTGTGCCGTGTGAAACCCGAACGCATCAATCACTGGGAGGAGCAATCAAGATTGCACCAGAATCCCAAATTGTTCGATACTCTTTCTTCTCTCCAATCCTCCTGCTATATAATCGACCCGTTTTCGGATGAGAAACTCGGAGTCCATCGGGTTGTTGAAGAACCTGCCATGAGCGTGCGCTCGCTGCCGAGTGCAAAGAGGGTGTGACGATGAGAAATGATGCAAGGAGCAATTACGGTTTTGTGCTGGTGGTCGCCCTGATCGTCTGTGCCGTGCCGCTGCTCGTTCACGCGGACAGCTTGAACGTCACCGGGTACAAGGACCAAACCTACATCAGCTCGCGAGAAGGGGATTGGGCTTTCCGATTGCGGTTCAATTACCCGGTTTTTCCGTCTGACCTGGTGTCCGCGACGACGCTGATTGTGGACGACGTGAAGAAGGGGTTTCAATTGCAGGACCCCTATAACAACCGGGCTCCGGCAGGAGCATTGCGTGATTTCAGGATCGTGCCCAAGAAACCCACCGCCGGTCCCTCGGCCGTCACGATCATTGTTGCACGGGGGCTTTCCGACGCGTCAGGCCGGCGGCAACTCGCGGCCGATTACCGTCAGCAATTCTCATCCATTCAGAGGATCACCCTCAGGAGCATCAACACGTTCTATCGATCCAAGAGCGACAGCGGGCTCTATCTCTCGTTCAACGGAGATCTGTCCGCGGCCGACCTGAAGAAGGCGGTCACAATCACGCCCAAGGTGCCCGGCATGAACATCGGCAAGGCCGGGTACCGGCGGTGGATCATTGGCGGGGATTTTGAATTCAATCGGAAGTATCTCCTCCGCATATCGCCTGCCAGCGTCAATGAAGGCCGTGCGGTCCTCACTGAAAAAGAGTACCCGTTCAAAGGTCCGGGGATACAGCCGAAGATCACGGTGCGAACGAAGCGCTCCGTGGTGGAGCTCAAAGGCCGCCAGCTCTTGCCGCTCACCCTCGCTGACGTGACGAAGGTGAGGTGCACGCTCACCAGAATTCCGCCGTATCTCGTGCCGGAGTTCTCCGCGGCTCTTGCACGGAAGGAAGGTCCGAAGCGCCTGCCTGAACGTGAGCGGCTGCATGCCGTGGAGCTGCTCGCCAAATCGGGTAACGTGGACGGAGCCTTTGGAGGCCCCTTGTCCAAGGACTCGGAAGTGTTCTTCACCCGTGAGGCCGCGGATCACGTGTACGGGTATTCACTTCCGTTATCGTTTCGCGAGGATCCGGATCGTGGCGGGATCTGGCTCGCGCAATTCACCGATCCGGACAGCGGCTTCACGGGCCAGGAGGCTCGACTCATTCAAATCACCGATCTCGCGGTGAGCTACAAGCTGTCCGCGAACACGCTGCTTATATGGGTAACGTCGATACACACGGGCTTGCCGGTTCCCGGGGTCAACCTGTTTCTGGAGCAATTCGACGATTACCGCTATTTTATCGGGAAAACGGACAGCAACGGTCTTCTCGTGGTCAAGCACGGTGTGGAATTGACGGCCGTGCTGGGCGGTGAGGAGGCCGCGGGTCTTGTCCCGCGTGCCCTCGATCTCGATCGCGTGAGATGGATCGTGGCCGCGACCGCGACGGACAGCAGCGCGGCTCAGGTGAACAATCTGCGATTAAAACCCTTCGCGGTGACACAAACCAAGAAATTAGGGGAACCGCTGAGTGCCCGCAGGGGGTATCTGTTTACCGAACGGGGAATCTACCGTCCCGGTGAAACCGTGTTCTTCAAGTTCACCGCGAGGGCGTACAGAGATCATAAGATCGTCGCTCCTGCCGGCCAAAAGGTAAAAATTCAGATCATCGGACCCCGCGGCGACATTCATTACGCGAAGGAGCTGGAGCTCGGCGAATTCGGAACCTGTCATGACTCATTCATGGTGGAGCGGTTCCTGCCTCTGGGGACCTACACCATCAAGGCGGGCATGAAGAGAACCGACACCAAGCAGGATACCTTTGTTCAGACATTCCGTGTGCAGGAATACAAGCGACCCCGGCATTTTGTCACCCTTTCTGTCAAGAGGGGCGAGCGTGTCAGTCCTGAATACGTGGGGCTCGAAGAGCGGGTGGAGTTCCTCACGGTAGACGCTCAGGGGCGATACTACGTGGGCGGACCGGTCAAACACGCGAAGGCGAAATGGACAGCCACACTTGTGCCGGTAACAAACGAGCAGAAGGATTACGACGGATACTTCTTCGGCAATGAGGACAAACGAACCCGCTTCCTCGAGTCCGGAGAATCGTTGCTCGACCGGGCCGGGAATCTGAAATTCACGATTCCCCTGGACAGGCGCCTGCTCACCGGGCTCTACGGCGTGAAGATATCGGTCACCGTGGTCGATATCGACGGTGAGCCCGCGACTGAAGTGACAACCTTCAAACCGAAACCAAAGGTCCTGGTGGGCATCTCGCGACACCCGGAGCGGGTCCAGACCGGTCAAACCGCCGCGTTGAAGGTCATTGTGGTCGACCGGGACGGCAAACGGGTTCAAAAGGGCAAGATTGTCAGCTCGGTGATGACCAAGAAATATCTGTACACTCAGAAGCGGGACGAAGCGGGAAATATCAAGTACCTGTGGGAAGAGGGCTGGATGAAGACCGTTTCATCCACTCAACCGATTGTGAATGGAGAAGCGCTCTTTGAAGTGGAGCTGGCCGATTACGGCAAGTACCTCGTCGGATTCACGTACGAAGACCAAACAGGGCAATACACGAGCCAGACACTCTTCAATGTGGGCTGGGAGGAATATGATGAGTGGATTCGAAAACGGGCGGAGAAAACCGAGCCCACGAGCAACGAGATTCTGCTCGGCCTGAACAAGAAAGAATACGCAGTCGGCGACGAGGTGGAGGTT
This sequence comes from Deltaproteobacteria bacterium, assembly GCA_037380965.1. Lineage (GTDB taxonomy): Bacteria > Desulfobacterota > Desulfomonilia > Desulfomonilales > Desulfomonilaceae > JARRRG01. The sequence continues at coordinate 4,959 of JARRRG010000035.1, read as the reverse complement.
GAGTTCCACGTGCGGCGGCCGATAAAGAAGTGCCTGGTGACGCTCGAAAAAGGCGATCTTCTTGATTACCGGATTGTGGACGTCAACGGGAAGAACGGCCGATTCCGATTCACTGCTCAAAAGGAATTTCAGCCCAATCTCTACGTTTCGGTATGGGGAGCCGCGGGCCGGGACGCGTTTCCCGTGTACCGCTCGCAGACGGATGTTGACATTCCCACGGTGTACTTCGGGTATGCCAACGTTCGCGTGAGAAAAGAGGTCAAGGAGATCCGCGTCCGCATAGACCCCGACGGGGCGCAGCTCAAAGGCCGGCCGGGGGAAGCTCAGAAGCTCACCTTGCAGGTGACGGATCGTGAGGGAAAGGGGGTGCGGTCCGAGCTCGCGGTCTGCGTGGTGGACGAGGCGGTGCTTGCGCTCACCCGGTTCAAGACGCCGAACCTCTCGTCACTGACCCAGTTCATTCTGCCGCTGTCCGTGTTTTCCGGCGATCTACGGCAAGATCTGATCAGCCAGGACCTCTTTCGACTCATCCGCACCAAGCCGCTCACGGGCGGCGGTATGGGCGCGGGACTCATTTCCGCGAGCATACGCAAGGATTTTCGGCCGGTTGCCTACTTCAATCCCGCGGTGCTCACCGACGACTCCGGCCGGGCAACGGTTGAATTCAAGCTCCCTGATACCACGACCACCTATCGCGTGTACGCGGTGGCCTGCGACAAGGGCGCGGGCTTTGCATCCGAGCAGCGCATGATGAAGGTGGTCAAGGAGTTCTTCATCGAGCCTTCATTGCCGAGGTTTCTCATCACCGGCGATCGTGCGACATTCCCGGTGACCCTGAACAACAAGACCAAGGATGCCGGCAAGGCCGTGCTCGAGGCTCACAGTTCCAAAGACCTGACGGTGCGTCCATCCCGGGCCTCTGCAAAGCTTGTCCCCCTGTCTTCCGCCACGGTGAGCTCAACCGTAGCGGTGACCGGTGGCACGGAAAAGGGAGTGCTCCGATATCAGGGACGGTTCACGACCGAGGCCGGCACATTCACCGATGGTATCGAAAAGACCATTCCGATTCTCTCGAGATACATGCCGGTCAATCGTGTGGTGATGGGGCATTTTGTGCAATCCACTGACATCGCGGTCAAGATGCCCGCCATACTCAAGACCCTGAATCCGACGGATATCAATCCGTCCGACTTCACAGCCCACTTGACGCTCAGCACCACCAACTGTAGCACGATCGTACCCGGGCTGAGATACCTGATCCGCTATCCGTACGGATGCGTGGAGCAGACGAGCTCGGGGATCATCCCGCTGGCCGCGCTGAGCCGCCTCATCAAGACAGGCGTCATCCCCGGCGTCGAGATCGAAAAAGTGAACAAGTTCCTCGAAGCCGGCGTGGGACGGCTCCTTTCCATGCAGTTGTCCGGCGGAGGTTTCTCGTACTGGCCCGGTCGCCTGGACACGTCCTGGTGGGGGACGCTGTACGCCACGTTCGCACTGACCACCGCACGACAATCCGGGTACGACGTGCCCGAGAAAAACCTGGGAAAGGCGCTGGCATTCATTCGAAGCCAACTCTTCGGCAAGAACACAAGGCTCTACCATCGTGACAAAAGCTGGACCAAAGGGCTGGCCGTTTACAATCTCGCGGTGAATAAGAAGATCACCAAAGTCGAGCTCGCAGGGTTCTGGAGGGACTACGATTCCTCGAGCCAGTATACCAAGGCCCTGTTGCTGCTCTCTGCCAAGAGCATCGGGTACCTGCCGAACAACAAGCTCGCACGGCTCGCATCCCGCCTCGATCCCAAAATCGATCCGCGGTGGACCGATTACTACAACTCGAGTTTTCGGACCCTCGCGGTCTGCCTGTTGGCCGCGATAGATACGGGAGCGCCTTCCAAAAAAGCGGCCGTCTTCGCCGGGCATCTCCTGCAAGGGCTGCGACCGGAAGGACGGTGGTATTCCACCGCGGACACGGGCTGGTGCCTGCTGGCTCTGGCAACGTACTTTCAGGGAAAAGAATCGCCCAAAGCCGGTCCCATACCATGTCGAATCATCGTGGGAGAGGAAAAGCCCACGGAGGTCACCATTGCCGGAGCGTCGGTTGACGTGCCTGTGGACCCGGCAAAGCTGCTCGAGACCGGGAAGATCCGGGTGGAAGCCGGGAAGAAGCATCTGATTAACTACACCCTCTCTCTCACCTATCCGGACATGGCATCAGACCCCTCTCAGCTCAGCCGCGGATTCTCCCTGCGGAAGAAAATGGAAAACCTCAATGGCAAGGATGAAATCCGGGTCGGGGATGTGGTGAGAGTCACCCTCGAGATCGAGATCCCCCGGGGTAAGCGTCGCGATGCGTACCGCCGTCTGGAAGACCTCGCACTCGAGGACCCGGTGCCCGCGGGAATGGTCCCGATCAACTCCGAGCTGAAAACCGAGGGCGTGCTCGCGGAGGATCAGACCACGGGAGAGCGCGGCCGCTGGAGAAACGGTTTCTACGATTTCACACCAACGTATGTCGAGTTTCGGGACGATCGGGTCAGGGTCTTTAAGAACAGAGCCTGGCCGGGACTGTACCGGTATTCGTACCTCGCGAGAGCCACAACGGACGGGGAATTCTGGATGAGAGGCTCACGGATCTCGCTCATGTACGATCCGGACCGCTTCGGCAAAACAAAAGGCCGTGACGTGAAGATATTTAGTGCGGGGAAGTAGGGGAGGGCGGAGGAGCAGCCCGGAAAACGGTTTTACGGGCATTCTGACGCGGCCGCATCATTCCACCTGGATCGTGACGTGATCCGCGACATTGTCCGGAGTCACCGCGTGGACCACGTGCCGTCCGCGTGTGAGCCTTCGAAAGAGCTCGTAAGGTGGCGGAGTTCGGGCAATCTCCATCCCGTCCACCATCCACACAACATAGGGAACGAGGGGCGAGGGGATCGCGCGCATCCGTATGGGGCTGCTCTGATACGGCGACAGGACGAAGTGATCGAAGTCGTGCGGGCTTACAATGCTGATGCGAGAGGTACCTGCCAACGGCCTTGCTTCATCGTGCAAGATCGCGGGCCGGCCCGCTGTTTGGCGTGTTTCACCCGGAGTCGGTTCCGTTGACTTCAGCCGAAACCTGCTCAGGCCCTGTTCCGCTTCACGGCGATGCACCCACCGGGCATAGGGAGCGTCGAGCTCGAAATAGTCATGGTTCGTGTGGTGCAACCGGCATGGCTCGAGCCTCGCGGGATCACCGATCACGAGGCTTTTCACCGTGTACGGACATGATGGGGACGCGGCTTTTCCGGACATCCAGCACACCAACGTTTCCCCGACCCCTTCAGGCCTCTTGAAACGAGCCGGCGGGCCCGATCGGTACAGGAAGCGGATGATTTCGTTCAGGATCGGACCACACGCGCTCGCTCCGGTCGCGCCGTTGGTGGGTCTCCCGTCGAAATTCCCGGCCCATAGCCCGATGACATGGCTGGGCGTGTACGCGAGTATCCAGCAGTCCCGATAATTGGTGCTTGTTCCGGTCTTCACCGCGACGGGGAATCCGAAATCGAAGGTCGAGGGATTGCCGAACGTCTGCAAACGGGCTGACGGGTCGGCGAGGATGTCGCTGATCACGTACGCGGCTTCGCGGGAAATGACCCTCGTCCCGGACCCGGCCGGCCCTTTCAGGAGCATCAGGGGCCGGAAACGTCCTTCATTGGCAAGCGCGGCGTACGCCTGAACGAGGTGCCACAGACTCGTCTCCATATTGCCCACGGCCAGGCCCAGACCATAGTATCCCGGATCGGGCATGCGATCTTCGACAATATCGAGGCGCTTCAGGAGCCGGTAGAATTCTCTGACGCCGATTGATTGCAGGGTCTTCACCGCGGAGAGATTCAGGGAATTGCCGAGCGCGGAACGTATGGTGACCGGTCCGTACGAACGGCGATTCGCGTTGAGCGGGAGATAATCACCGTGCGGAGAGGGATAGCTTCTCACCGTATCGGCGATCTCCGATGCGTCATTGTGCCCCGCTTCCAGTGCCAGCGCATAGAGAAAGGGTTTCAGGGTCGAGCCCGCGCCGCGTTGTGCCAGCACCGCGTCATTGTATCCCCGATCTCTCGGCCCGTACCCGAGAGAACCGACCATTGCCAGGACCTCAGGCCCATGAGTGGAAACCACCAGCGCTCCGGCCTGCGTGATTCCCAGTTTCCCAAGACGATCCCGGTGCGAATGGAGGATTCCCTCGATGGTCTGCTGGGTCTCGAGATCGAGTGTTGTCCGGATGACCGGGCCGCGATCCGCGTGCCTCTGGAGAACGAGGTCGACCAGGTGAGGGGCCTCGAACGGGAGCCCGCGGCGCTCGATCGGGACCTTCGAGCCGAGCAGTACGGGCAACTGCCGGGAATCGATCCAACCGAGCTTTGCCATTCGCTGCAGGATAACGTCCTTCTCCTCCATGAGTAGTTTGCGGCCCTGAGCGTAACGAGGATCGTACCGTGACGGAGATCGAGGCAACGCCGCGAGCACCGCAGCTTCGGCTGTATTGATCTGACCGATATCTTTGCCAAAATAAACGTGAGCCGCAAGCCCGACCCCGCGGATATTGCCGCCCATGGGTGCGAGATTCAGGTACAGCTCGAGTATCTCGTCCTTCCGGAGCTGCATCTCCATCTTGATGCCCGAGAGGAGCTCCACGAGCTTCGCACGGTACGTTCGGGGACGGGGCCGAATCAATCGCACCACCTGTTGGGTCAGGGTGGACGCGCCCGACACGATTCTTCTTTTTGCGATGTTCGCGGCAAAAGCCCGCACAATTGCGATCGGATCGAAACCGGGATGGTAATAGAAGCGTTTATCCTCCGCGGCAATGAACGCACGCCGGACATGCTGCGGCACCTCGTCGATGCTGCACCAGAGGAGGAACCGCCCCCTCGAGTCAGGGAGCAAGCGGAGCGGCTCATCGTGGCGATCCAC
>JARRRG010000034.1:0-8941 GCA_037380965.1 Deltaproteobacteria bacterium | reverse complement strand
CTTGACCCTTGAGGCGACGTACCGAAACGCCAGGCCCTCGTCCATGTCATCTCCGAGCCGAATATCGAATCTGACCGGTGCTTCCACGTACGCCGGGCAATGCCGCCGTATTCGATGAATCAGAGTCTGATTGGGCTTCTCCGGCATCCTCAGTGTCAAGTCAAAATGCTCACGGGTCTCCTCAATTAATCCCCATTGGTATACGCGGGGGATCCCGCGCATGATTTTTCCACATCCCATGGCACTGAGAATTTTTCCGCTCCTACGGCTCAATTGTTCCTTCTCGATTTGAATTTTCCCACAGCCCGCCTAAGGTCTTGTGCGCCTTCACTCAGGCGGTTTAGGCACCTTCGAGATGAAAGTCCGGAACTTGAGAACCTCCTCTTCCATATAATCTACCAGCCGAATATCAACGCTGACCGGTTCCTCCAGATAATCGAGGAATTGACTCCGTATCTTCTCCAGCATCCCTGGTTCCGGCTTATTCGGCATCACAAGGTAAAGGACGAACTTTTCTTCGCTCTCTTGTATGAACCTCCATTGGTCGATGCCGTTGAATTCATGAAGGATGAAATGAAAACGGTCAGGAGATCTGATTGCGCCGCTTGGCAACGTGGGCACATCATCGTCCCTGCCAATGGGATGGTCCATAAGGGGAAAGGAACAGCCACAGGAACATTGTTTCCCGGAAAGTGTGCACAGATCGCCCAACTTGTACCGAATCAACGGCATCGCGCAGGCAAACAGGCTCGTCACAACGGCACCCCCTGCTTGTCCGAGCTCGGCGGGCTTGTTGCCATCCAGGCATTCCAAAATGAAGTGGTCCGCATTCAGATGGAGTCCCTCATGAGCATGACATTCGTACCCGAGTGTCCCAAATTCATGCGCTCCGTAGAAGTTGAAGTACTCGGCGTCGAGTTCGGCGTGCGCCCGTTTCTTTAATACATGATCGAAGACTTCGCCACCCGTGATGACCACTCGCGGCCGAATAACGGAGCGCAGCGGATATGCTGAATGGTGCAGTAAGACCCGAAGTGCAGATGGATAGACTGAGAGCACGGTAGGTCGAAATTGTCTGAGGCGCTCAATCTGGGCGTCCGGCCGCACTGATAGTGGAATGAGCTCCCGTCTGAAAAATCCCAGGGTATGATAAAAGCGTCTCTTGTGAACCCCCTCCGGCCCCAAAATAGCATAGCGATCCCTTGGTCTAACTCCGGCCGAAATCAGGGCTGCAATAGCGAGCATACGCCTCGTGACATCCTCCGAGGGGGTACGGTAGACAGTGAACGGCTTGCCTGTCGATCCGTGGGTCTGGACAGATGGGCACGCGGAGATATCTGCCCAGTCAGCGGTGATCTTTTCCAAACCGGCCCGTCTCAAATCGTCTTTGGTGGTGATAGGCAATTTTCTGAGGTCAGTCGCCGTTTGGATATCTCCAGGAGTCAGACCCTTTGCGTCAAAAAGGCTGCGATAATAGGGCACGCTGTCGTAAGCGTTTCGAATTACTGCCCTGAGTTTCTTCTCCCTCAGCTCTTCCAGCTCAGCACCGGACATCTTCCGGTTCCCGAACATGGTTCTCAGTTGCAGGATTTCACGAATCATTCGAACGGACCCCTGATTTCATATCTGCCGTCTGAAATTCCCGGTGAGCTTAACTCCTCTTCTCTCTCGTGTCACACTCTTTTGCCCACCAACAGGTCACCCTTCCGGTACTCTGACGTTCGAGATGAACGCGCGGAACTTACCCTGTTCCGACATGTAATTCACCAGCTCAATATCCACCTTGACGCGCTCTGAAAAGTACGCCAGGAATTCGGACCGCATTCTTTGCAAAACTTCCTCCCCGGGCCTGACCGGCATCACGAGTTTCAGGAGGAATTGACTTTCACTCTCCTGAATGAGCCGCCACTGATCGATCCCGTCAAATGCCCTCAGGATAAATTCGAATCGCTGCGGAGAGAGCATCTTTCCGCTTGGGAGCCTGACAATATCATTCTCCCGTCCTATGGGATGGTCTATGAGAGGAAAGGAGCAGCCGCAGGAGCACTCTTTGTCCATAGGGGCAACGAGGTCCCCTAATTTGTACCGTATGAGGGGCATCGCGTGACAGATCAGACTGGTGACCACCGCCGGCCCTTCCCCCGGTTTTTCCGTCGGTCCCTCTCCCTCCAAGCATTCAAGGACATAGTGATCGGCATTAAGATGGAGCCCTTCGTGCGAGGGGCATTCCCATGCGATGGGTCCGATTTCCCGTGCTGCATAATAGTTGAAGAGTTCCGAGTCAAGATCTGCCTGAATCCTCTTCCTGAGGACCTGGTCGAATACTTCGGCGCTGTGAATGAGGATCCTCGGATTGATCACTTCTCTCAGCGGGAGCTTGGACGAGTGAATCAGCGCTCTGAGCACGGTGCTGTACCCTACCAGGACCGTGGGCTGATACTCTCTCAGTTGACGGAGCTGCTCCTCTACGGGAAGTGAGATCAAAACAGGCTCGCTTCGGTACAATCCCAGGCGCTGGGCCAGGGTTCGAGACTTCTGCCGCGGCCAGCCCACCCTAACGATCCGGTCCCTCGGTCGGACACCGATCGAGCTCAGGGAGGCCAGGTCCAGAGCGACCATGGTCCGGCGCTCAGCTTGCGTCCAGTACACCGTCCAGGGCTTGCCGGTCGAGCCGCCCGTTTTCGCGGAGATGCATTTGGAGAGATCGTTCCACCGGGCAGTGATATTGTCGATGCCCGCGGCTCGCAATTCCTCTTTGGTGCTTATCGGAATTTTTCGGAGGTCAGCCACAGTACGAATATCATCCGGAGAGATGCCAGCGTCCTGGAAGAGCCGACGATAGTAGGGAACATGCTCGTACGCATTGCGAACAACCGCTCGAAGTTTTCTCTCCCGGAGGGATTCCAATGCATCCCGGGTGAGCCTCCGGTTTCTCCATATTCTTCCCAGCTCTAATGTCCAGCGAATCATGCGCAAACCATCCAGCCGACGAGGGCGGCTTCCCGTTCAATCAAATAGGCGGTAAACGCTCACCCACTTCCCAAAGCGGGTACATGAATGTGTACTATTATCTGATTTCGTTTCAAGAGCCCAGTGTCGGAGCCCATTGGTTCCGAAGCAAGAATGAGACCTCCCGCTTACCCGCATTCACCGGAGCTCAATAAAGCAGGAACCCGGCTAATGCGAGGGCAGTGAGGCCTACTGAACCGGGCCACCCGAAACAGACTCGATAAGACTGGTCAAGGTTTTAATTTCGTAATGCTTTTTGAGATGACCAATCATTCTCCAAACTACGTAATAGGGAACGCTCCCCCCTTACCAATCACGATCGTTCCGCTCCCCCAACGGAGTAGATGCTCTCGCGCATGTGGCGAGTAAAGCAATATCCGAACGGAACCTCAATTTATCTCAGCGTGCGGGCAGCGCCACGATTCTCTTCTCCATCAATAGTCCTTCGCGGTTGGCCGGACAACCACCATCTTGATGTCGATTGATTTCAGCTTCGACGACGGGGGCTAATAAGTAGCCACAAAGCTCCGAAATTTATAAGCTTCTTCCTCGATGAAATCGGTCACCTGGATATCCAGAGTCGCGGGCTCGCCCAGATACTCGAGGAACTCAGCACGAATCGTGCGGCTCATCTCCGACGTGAGCTCGTCTCTCAACACAAGCTGCAAAACAAAGCTATCTTGACGCACCTGTAGCACCCGCCACTGGTCAATCGACGGAAACTTTTCCAGTATGTAGGCAAATCGCATCGGCGCAAGCGTTCTGCCGCTTGCCAGCACGACCATGTCGTCTTGCCGGCCGATGGGATGGTCAATCAGGGGCAACGGGCACCCGCAGGAACATTTCTTGGGCAAAAAAGCAATCAGATCCCCGATCTCATAGCGGATGAAGGGCATGGCGTTCGCGTACAGGCTTGTCAACACTGCGCTGCCGGTCTTCCCGGGAGTAGCCGGCGTTCCGTCATGAAGGCATTCGAGGACAGAGTGATCAGAATTCAGATGAAGGCCCTCGTGAGTGAGGCATTCCCAGGCTATCAGTCCGAATTCCTGAGCCAAGTAAAAGTTGAAACATTCAGCGTCCGAATCCTCCGCCAGTCGCCTTCGCAGCACCCGATCCAAGACCTCCGCGCTATGGATGATAATTCGTGGGCGCACCAGCTCCCTCATCGGGATCTCCAGACGGTGAATCAAGGCCCGGAGCGCAGAGGGATATGCCCAAATTACGGTAGGTTGTAGCTTTCGCAGTCGCTCGATTTGAACCTTTACCGGAAGCGAGAGCGGTATGATGTCCTTCCTGAGCAAGCCGATTCGATGATAAAACCGGGGCACAAAAGGTAACTCAGGACCGAGAACGCCGAGCACGTCTTGGGGTCGGTACCCGACCGACATCTGAGCGGTCAGATTCAGGAGCAACACGGTTCTTTGCTCTTTCCAGGTGCGGTAGAGGTCGAGATGCTTGCCGGTCGTTCCGTGTGTGGTTCGGCGGATGCACTTCGAGAGATCAACCCAATCGGCCACGGTGTCACGAACGCCTGCTGCTTTCAGGTCATCCTTGGTGGTGACAGGTATCTTCCTGAGGTCATCAACCGTTCGAATGTCGTCGGATGAGAGTCCCACTGACTTGAAGAGATTGCGGTAATAGGGCACGTGATCGTACGCGTTCCGAATCACCGCGCGAAGCCGCCGGTTTTGTAGCGCATTCAGGCTAGATTCCGTGAGCCTATGGATCTTCCTCATTCTGCGGAGTTGATCAATATACGCTATCACGTGCGGACTCCAGCAGGCCTTCCTTACCGCAAGGGAATGACCTGTGAGGCAAGACCACCCTCTCTGATCCATCGCCCTGCATCACCAGATGAAATGGATCCCTGTCCCGGGCACGGCCTACTCAGGGGAGGGGTATTCTCTCGCCCTCAATTCGGAGCAGGCACACCCCCCAACCCGGGTCAAACCCCCGGAAGGCGCGGACATCACGTAGAGAATTGGCTTGAACCTAACTTCACCCGGCACGATTGTCAAGCCGAGAAGTGGAAAGAGATGGTCTGCTTGAGGAGGGGCCCATTGGAAGTCGGCTTTGTGAACTCGCCCATGAGCCGCGCGCAGTAGTCCCTCGTGGCCGCATTAAGGCATGCCCGTAAGTCGTGCTTCGCAAATACGAGGATGCCCCTTTGGGTTGACAGAGGGCGAATTTACGAATAGTATCAGGGCAGTTGTCGATTTTATAGGTCCCGCTGAGCGACCGTTTGACGATGGCTGGAGTCGAGGTATGGATGGCTTCCCGAGGATAGTCCGGTCACTTTCGAATCGTACGAAGTTTCTGTTAGGACTATCCCAGTTTCTTAATCACCCCATAACCGGCGAATACGCACGGCAAACTATTGCCCGAAGGCTCGAGCAACGGGAAGAGAATTTCATTCGTTTCATGGACCGGTGCATTTTTTCCCACGCGGCCAGTCCGTACCTGCCCCTTCTTCGGCAGGCGGGTTGCTCGTTTTCCGATGTAATTTCCGAGGTGAAGAAGCAGGGGGTCGAAGGCCTGCTCAAGGCCCTCAAAGACTCGGGAGTGTGGATCTCGGCTGATGAATACAAGGGCTTGAAGCCGGTGCGGCGAGGTAATTTCGAGCAGCTTTTTCGAGCTGATGCGTTCGACAATCCGAACAAAGCCGGATCCTGGGGCACGCATTCGGGTGGTTCCTCCGGACGCCCGATTCAATCGCACTTGTACCTGGACACGCTGGCTGAACGCGCGTGTTACGATCACCTGATGTTCACGACCCTCGACCTGCATGATACGCCTCTGGCCGTCTGGTATCCCACGCTCCCCGGCACCGTCGGGATATCGAACGTCCTGCGGTACTGCAAGATCGGCCGGCCGCCTCAGCGCTGGTTTCGACTCTTGACTGACGAAGTGGCGCCGATTGGCTTCGACAGTCGGCTCGCGAACAGGGCCATCCTGTTGTCCAGCCGGTTCTCAAAAGTGAAGATTCCGAATCCCGAGCCCCTGGACCTTGACCAGGCCGACGTCGTGGTCGACTGGATACTGGATATGCTGGACAAGCACGGGAAGGCCGCGATGCAGACGTACGTCAGCCAGGCGGTTCGCGTGTGCGTGGCAGCATCCGGTCGTGGCCTTGATTTGGAGGGGACCGTATTTATCGTCGGCTCGGAAGCGCTCACGAAAGCTAAATTTCAGCAGATCCGGAGCGTCAACGGGCGGGTTTTCCCGCGTTACATGGCATCGGAGCTGGGCTCAATAGGAATGGGCTGTGGTGAAGCCGCGGACGCGGATGATTACCATCTTCTGTCGGACATGATCGCGATGATCCAAGATGGAGGTGGGAGACCGGAGGACGAGCCAAGACCGTTGTATTTCACCACATTTGTAGGATCAGTGCCGAAGGTCTTGCTCAACGCGGAGATCGGTGATACAGGACTGGTTACGCGGAAGGCATGCGGCTGCACCTTTGGGGAGATCGGTCTCGATACCCATGTGAGCCGGATACGAAATTACGCCCAGACCAGCGCGGAGGGCATGTCCATGGGAATCGCAGTGCTCAGACGCATCGTCGAGGAGGTACTGCCCGCCCGCCATGGGGGATCTCCGCTCGATTATCAGTGGGTCGAGTCTGAAGACGATTCTGCGTTCACCAAATTGACGCTGCGGGTGCATCCTCGGATAGGTCCCCTGGACCATGCGAAGATGACTGAGGATGTGTTGGCGGAGATGGGACGACATGACCAATTCAGTCGACGGTACGCTGAAACGTGGCGCCAAGCCGGCTCCATGCACATTGAACGAGTGCCGCCGGAATTGACGCAGGGGGGAAAATTGGTGCCGTTTCTCAGGGCGAGCTGAGCCCAAAGACTTTCTCATACCAACCTGGAGGACAACGTTCTGATAAGAAAGGGAATACAAATCGACCACGGTGCCGTTGCGCTCGGGACCGTTGTTCCAGGAGGCGAACCGAAATTGACCGTGAGGATCATCGGCCGCTGCAACTTCCGGTGTCCGGCGTGCTCCACGTTCAGCTCTCCGGAGCGAGAGGGAATTCTCCGTATCGATCATTTTCGGCAGATTGTTCAGACGCTCGCTCGGGAGGACTTCCAAGGGGTCGTCAACCTTTCCGGTGGGGAACCGACTCTGCACCCGAAACTCGCGACCATGATCAGGTACGTTTCCGAGACCCTTCCCCGAGCCAGAATTATCGTATTTACCAACGGGTCCTGGATAGGGCAACCCTGGTGGCGCAGGAAACTCGAGAGCCTGATGGCCGGCCCGAACGTGCTGATCAGGTTTTCCCTTGACCGGCAGCACGCGGAGGGCGCGCTGAAAGCTTCGGCCCGGTCCGGTCAAGACGGTTTGAGGGAAATAGAGCGGGTGCGTTTCGAGCAAGCGCGGGCATTTCAAGACGCGTGTGTGTCTCTTGGAGCCGAGCCGGGAGTCAGGTTTGATTTTGCGTTCAAGGGGACGATGGATGAAGCGCGTGCGTACATGGCGAGCCTGGGCACTCCTCCGGTGTACTTGATCACATTCCAAAAGAAACCGGCCCAGCGCACGAAGAAGTTTGGGTACTTCGCCATCGATATTGATTCCAGGGGCCGCGCGTCTGTATATCCCACCCTTGGTCACATTCCGCGGGGAGAAGCAATCGGCGGAATTGAGGAGCTCCCCACCGCGCTGAGGATGAACCGGTCATTCCTGAAATTGGCGGGTGAGTAGTAATGGAAACAACACCCACACCGACCCGTATCGGCATTGAGTTGAAGGTTACCAACCGTTGTAATCTCCATTGCAGTTACTGCATGAATAGCGACTCACCGTGCAAGAGCGGGGAGGTCGACACTCCTCTATTTCTCAAAAGACTCCAGGAGATGCACTGCAACGGCGACCGGCCCGGGTTCGCTATCAAGGAAGTCCGCATGACGGGCGGCGAGCCTCTCCTGGCCGTGGACGCGGTGGCGCAAATCGCCAACATCTGCAGAACATTGGGGATAGCCTCCGGAATCAACACCAACGGGATCTTCCTCACTGCTTCCGTGGCCGCCAAGTTGAAGGAAGCCGGACTCAACACCGTCAAGGTATCTCTCGACGCGGCGGAAGACTTTACCTTGTGGAAAATGCGCTCGAAGCCGGCATCCATCAAGAAGATCACCCAGGGAATCCTTAATGCGGTTCAAAATGATTTCAAGGTGATCGTCCGCTTCACCCTGTGCAGGTACAATCGGGATCACTTGATTCCATGCTATGAAATGGTACGAGACATGGCGGTCACACAGTTCCAGATCAAGCCGCTGGTGCCTGCCGGCCGTGCCCTGGAAAGCGACCTGTTTCTTTCACTGGGAGAGGTCGTAGAGGCCCTGACTGAACTGGCCCAACGGGTGTCGGGACCTTTTGCCAAACCACAAGTTCTCTGTTGGAATCCGGAGAAGGCTGGTGGACTTTCGGCAAGATCGTGCGGCAGCCTCGATAAGATTTACATATCAACCGAGCTTGACGTGATGATATGCAACTACCACGCCGAACCGATTCCTTTTGGAAACCTCAATGCTGATTCTCTCGAACGAGTGTTACTACAGAGGCCCGCTGACACCGTTGAGATTGCAGCGGGACATGCCATTGTCGCCGGTTGTCCCCAAATCGAAGTCCTCGAGCGGTTTTCGTCTCTAACTTCCCCGTGATGACCCCGTCCCGGGTCCGAGTCACCCCATCCACAGGTGGCGCAAATTGTTGTCCGCTACGGGGCCCTCAGCCGGGCGTTGCCAGGCGCCACGTTGCCTCCGGGTCTCTGAAGCTAGGTCTCATGACAACCCGCTGACCTGGCGCTCACCGTTCTGAAGATGCCATTCCCCTGGTACCGGGTATTTGCCCGATCATCTTCGCCACTCCGGATAATCAGGGAATTGTCAGGGGTCGATATCCGACTTTATGATCA
>JARRRG010000033.1:9063-12113 GCA_037380965.1 Deltaproteobacteria bacterium | reverse complement strand
ATGCCAGCAACCGCAAAATCAGGGGCGCGGTGAGGGAAGACCCCCGGACAGTCGGCCGGTGGCTCGGCACGTTTCCCCGAGGGAAGACCATTGTCTTGTACTGTGCTTGACCCCAGGAAGGGACCAGTGCCCGGGTGGTACAACAGTTTCTGCGAAACGGATACAAGAAGGTGTATGCTCTTCAAGGCGGCTGGAGAGAATGGGAACGGGCGCACTATCCGACTCAAAAGAAGTAGCTTCGCATCAGGCCTGACGCGGGGAGATCTCCGCCCGGGCCCGCTTGTCTCAGCCGGCAACGCAAATCGGCTCCGGGTCGTGCTCATGCCGTGTGAGCCGCGTGGAAAATTTCGAGGAACCGCCGTCTGAAGGGGGGCCATGATGTCAGTTCGTACGGAAAAGAATGGGCCTGTCACGACTCTTATCTTGAACCGACCGGAGGTAAAGAACGCGGTGGACAGGCCCACAGCCGAAGCTCTCGCAGATGCGTTTCGGGAATTCGAAGCGGATGGGAACGCATCTGTCGCGGTACTCTGGGGCGAAGGCGGCACCTTTTGCGCGGGAGCGGATCTCAGAGCGATTGCGCATCCTGAGGAGGGGCGACTCCATCGACTGGAGATCGATGGAGACGGGCCTATGGGCCCTACCCGATTGATGTTGAGTAAACCCGCCATCGCCGCGGTGTCGGGATACGCGGTTGCCGGAGGCCTCGAGTTGGCGCTCTGGTGCGATCTCCGCGTGATGGAAGAAACCGCGGTGCTCGGCGTATTCTGCCGCCGTTTTGGTGTGCCGTTGATTGATGGAGGCACCATTCGCTTGCCGCGATTGATCGGCATGAGTCGCGCGCTCGATCTCATCCTCACGGGGCGGCCGGTCGGCGCGACAGAAGCCCTCGCAATGGGTCTCGTGAACCGGGTGGTGCCCGAAGGCAAAGCGCGAGAGGCGGCGGAAGCGCTGGCGAACGAGATCGCACGGTCGCCCCAGACCTGCATGCGCAGCGACCGTCTCAGTGTGTACGAACAGTGGGATCTCTCGCCCGAAGAAGCGCTCAAGAACGAGTTCAAGCGTGGAATGGATGTGATCACGAGCGGGGAAACCCAGGCCGGCGCCAGGAGATTCCACAGCGGCAAGGGACGCCACGGTTCATTTGCCGATGATTAGATAGAGACGCACGATCCGCGGTGAGGCACGCGGGCAGCGGCTCTCAGCCTGCGGTTTTCATCATGGCGTCAAGCTGGGAAACCACCAGGGTCGTAAACGCCTCATCATTGATGTGGGCATCGGCCTTTACGATCTCGACCTTCGAGTTCACGCGGGATTCGAGCTCGTCGATGAAACGTTGATTTGTCGCGGGCTCGTACAGCGGCCCACCTGGCGCGTCGGCTTCGGACCAGCCCTTCATCGGGATCACAAACTTGGTGGGACCCTGCGCACGGTTCAGCTTGTCCGCGATCGTTCGAGCCAGGGTGACTACATCGGCCGGGCTCGTTCGAACCCCTGACCTGAAATCGTACCAGAAAACCTTTCGGTCCCTCATTTCAGGCGGCATGGTTTCAATCGAGTTGAATTCGAGCACAATGCAGTCGAGTCCTCCGGGGACCACCACCTGCGGCAGACCGCGCCTGCCCGCGGACTCAAGTCTGCCCGGGCCGATGCCGCCGCAATATCCATCGTAGAGCTGATCCGGAAATTCATGGAGCGAAAAATCAAGAACCCCGCTGATGAGGCCCTGGTCAATTAAATCCTCCATCGCCATTCCGCCGGTACCATTGGTGTGAAAGGCCGCGACCTCGTACCCGCGTTCTTCCAGCAGCCCCTTCACCCGCATCGCGCCCTGCGTGATGAATCCGAAGGAAGTTAACCCGATGATCGGCTTTTCCGAAGAGATTTCACCGGCGCGTCGCGCCATTCCCGCAATACCCGCGGCCGCATTGCCAAGTATCTTTTTGCTCACCGGATTCAGGCCCAGAATGTCGATCACCGAATGCATAATGGTGATGTCTTTCGTACCAATCAGCTCGCTCATATCCCTCGAGGCCACGGTGGAAACCATGAATTTCGGTACCCCGAGCGGGAGCGCTCGCATGACCCCCATCCCGATATGAGTTCCGGTCCCGCCTCCCACCGATATGACGCCTGACAGGCGGCTTCGATCGTACAGATCCTGAAGAACCCGCGCCGCGCCATTGATCATGGTTTGGACCGCGTGCCTTCGGTCCCCCTGCTCGAGCAAGCTCGCGATCGTCTCGCCTCCCTTGGCCGCGGTCTCTTGCCGGGAGATGTCCGGCTTGATCGCGGGTTCGTGAAGGGTGCCCACATCCACTACGACGACGGAACAGCCTTCCTCTTCGATCACCTCTTTCAGATACCCGACTTCTTCGCCCTTGGTATCGAGCGTTCCCACAATGACAACGGTTGGAGGCATGAGCTCCTCTCAAGATGTTTTGGTGCATGCTCCCCTGATCGGGATAGCCACTTAGGTTACACCGTGTGCCGATCGATCTCAATGGTTTCACCATTTTTGATCCAAATTGACGCCTGTTCCTCGCGTTCGATACCGACGGGTGAACACAACGATCGCGAAAAGACACGAATAGTGACCGTCACTGCCAAAACGCTCTTGAATCCCTCGCCGCGGCAGGGGCCGCGTGCAGTGTCAATTGATCGATTGATCGACCGGTGCGACGAGCGGTGGCTCATTCACCCGTTGCCGGAAAGGCGGTTGAGCAATCCGGAAAGGAGGGATACCGCGGGAAGACAAGGCAAGGATCGCTTACGACACGGTTACAATCTCCTCGGCCGGCAGGGAAAACTGCAAAGAAAGGAAACGAGCTTCGTCGAATCACCCTATTGGAGGTTGCATATCCAGTGCTTCCTGGCGAGCCGCACAAAGTGCTGCGTTGCCACGGATATCGATTCCCCTCGCCTCATGATGATATCCGTGTCGAAGCTGATGTTTACTTCTTCGAGGTTGATCTGCTTCAGGATACCGCGGTCGAGCTCGTCCTTGATCTCGTGAGTCAGCAAGAACGACACTCCCCCGCGACGTTCGA
>JARRRG010000033.1:0-9032 GCA_037380965.1 Deltaproteobacteria bacterium | reverse complement strand
TGTCCGACTCCATGAATACAGCCGGACTCACTCCGCAACGCCGCAACGTCCCGAGGATGGCATTGCGGGACCCTGACCCCCGTTCTCTGATGATCAGGGATTCCCCGCTCAACGATTGTATGGAAATGGGGCCTTTCGAGGTGAGGGGATGATCGGGACGAGCGACGAGAACGAATTCGCAATGTGCGAATGGAATTGCCTTAAGCGAGGAATCGTACTTGGAGCGAGCCACGATGACCACGTCCTCTTGCCGAGCCGCGACCCTCTGGATCAGCCCCGCGGAGTTTGCTTCGGTGAGACGCAATTGAACCGCGGGATATTTTTCCTGGAATGTGGCCACCAGATCGGGCATCAACGTCCGGGCAAACGTTTTGGTCGTACCGATCCGGAGCGTCTGTGTGTGGGATTTCCGAGCGTCCTCAAGCAGATCTTCAATCTGTCCGACTCGAGAAAAGATGCGCTTGCTGAGGAGAAAGAGCGCTTCGCCGGTGTCAGTCAACCGGTACTCGCTGGCCTCGCGGTAAAAGAGCTTCACCCCACACTCGGCCTGAAAGAGGCTGAGTTGCTGGGAGACCGCGGGCTGAGACACGTGGAGGTGCTCCGCGGCGCGACTCATGGTCATGAAGCGGCAAAAATGGTAAAATGTTTCGAGGTGTTTGAGGTTCATTGTTCCTTTTCGGGACGGGGCGTTTTGTGTGAGTATACTATAAGTTGCGCTTATGCGGCCATAACTTTTTCTGACTTGACTTTTCATCAGATCTGCCCGAAACTTCTCAACATCTAGGATTTCCAGCCCCCAGCCGGAAAAGGTCTTTTTTTCCATCACCCGTTCATGTTCGAGTGCAAAAGCTCGACCCGTGATCTGATTTACAAGGCAAGCCAATACGGCGAGGTTTTTTTGTTCCACGTGCGAGCCGGAACCGACCGCCCCTGACAAACGCGATGAATTGGCGCAGGGAAGCCGGAATGTTGAGTAAGATCAAGGTCATTTCTCCATCGGATGGACAGCGGGACTGCACGGGGCGCAGGTGGCCTGTGAAGCCGTCAAAAGCATTCAAGCCCCTCGATCTCTATTGATAACAGCCTGCCGCGGACAAAGCGTTGGCCGGTTCCACACCGAAGCCCAGTGAAAGGAGTTTGGTTGAGAAGGATAGTCATCGGAATCAGTGGTGCGAGTGGAGTGGTCTACGGGATACGCATTCTGGAAGTACTGGGGGAGATGGGCCAGGTTGAGTCGCATCTCATCCTGAGTCGAGGAGCGCGAAAGACTATGGAGCTGGAAACGGGCATCGAGCCTGACCAGGTCGAGAAACTCGCCGATCGAGTCCACGATTTCGACAACTTGGCCGCTCCTCTTTCCAGCGGGTCGTACAAGACCGAAGGAATGATCGTCGCCCCCTGCTCCATGAAGAGCCTCTCCATGATTGCTTATTCTCTCAACGACAATCTCTTGATCCGGGCTGCGGACGTAACCCTCAAGGAGAGGAGAAGGCTTGTGCTCATCCCCAGGGAGACGCCGTTCCACCTGGGGCACTTGCGGGCAATGATCGCGGTCACCGAGATGGGAGGGGTGATCCTGCCGCCGGTTCCTTCTTTTTACCATAAGCCTCAGACCATCGATGATATCGTCGACCAGACGGTGGGAAAGGCATTGGATCAGTTTGAGATCCCCCACCAGCTTTTCAACCGGTGGGCAGGTGGATGACGCGGGAAGACCTGGAACGGATTGTGATCGAATTCATGAATTCCTTTACCACGGTGAACCTGGCCTGCGTCCAAGGGGAGGAGCCCTGGGCAGCCGCGGTTTATTATGCCCGTCAGGGATTCGATCTGATCTTTTTTTCCTCTCCCGGATCCCGTCATTCGACGGCCTTTTCAGAGAACGCCAGAGCTGCGGCGACCATTCACGGCGATTACAAAGGATGGAGGGAAATCAAAGGATTGCAGATGGAGGGGACGGTGGAACGGATCAAGGGCGTGAGAGCGCAGGCTCGGGCACTGGCAACGTACCTGAAGCGCTACCCCTTTGCCCGCGAGTTTCTCTCTCATCCCAGCGCCCTCTCGCCGTCGGTCGCACTTAAGATGGCCAAGGTGGCACTCTACCGGTTTCGACCCACTACGATCCTCTATATGGATAACGAGCAGGGTTTCGGAACCAGGCGGAAACTCAATATTGAAAACGGAAAAGCAGTAGGCGATGCAGATTTGGGTTGATGTGGGTTGTCGCTAAGGATGGCGGTGATGTTTCTCCCGGATTGATTTCCGGCCGCCAGTGGAAACCAACCATTGGTGGTGTTCACCGACTGGTTTTCCCCGAGGATGACCAGGTGACCGCGTGAGGTAAACAGCGCTCCCTGGCTCGCCATCGTTGACCGGCTCGCGATGGCGGACTGTGAACCGACCGCTGCTTGGTGAACGCCAGCTCACAATTCCAGGAGGAGGTGGAGAGATGGCCGATTTGCAGTTTCCGGATCCCCCTGAGGTGGAGTCGATTCCGGGGACGGAGGGGTGGGAGCGGATGTATCCGTATCACTATCAGTTCAGCACGGATAATCCGGAGCGAACGCGTTACGAGAAGGGGATGTTTTGGTTTTATGACGGGTTGCACTATCCGGAGCCGATGTATCCCTTCGACATCATTTGGGACGAGGCGTGGTATTTGTCGTTATCGCAGTATAACAACCGGATTTTCATGGTTCCTCCGGCGATGGGGATCGATCACCGGATCGTCAACGGGTACATCTACATCACTCCATTGCCGGTGACGGATCCGGAGGAGGTGCCCAGGCGTGCGGAGAACTTCATGAAGCGTGCGGGGTACTACTACGAGAACTGGAAGGATTTGGAGAAGACGTGGGAAGCCAAGATGCGCGACGTGATCCGGGAGCTGGTTGAGACGGAGGTGCCGAGGCTTCCGGAGATGGAGGACGAGTCGGTGGTATTCAATGCCAAGGGGATGTCGTCGGGTTATCGGCTTCTGAATGCGTATGACAAGCTGATCGATCTGGGGATTCTCTGTTGGCAGTATCATTTCGAGTTTTTGAATCTGGGGTATGCCGCGTATGTCTTTTTCATGGATTTTTGTCAGAAGGCGTTTCCCGATGCGACTCCGCAGCAGATCACCCAGATGGTGAGCGGCATTGACGTGATCATGTATCGGCCGGACGACGAGCTGAAGAAGCTTGCGAAGCTTGCGATCGAGCTGGGTGTGGACGAGATCTGCATGAAGGCTGACAAGGAGACGTTGATTCCGAATATGCAGGCTGCGCCGAACGGTGCGAGATGGCTTGCAGCTCTGGAGGAGGCCCGGGATCCGTGGTTCTACGTATCGTCGGGCACGGGGTGGTATCACACGGATTTTTGCTGGAACGACGATTTGAGTCTCCCGTTGAACTTCATGAACATCTACATCGAGAAGCTCAAGGCGGGCGAGTCGATCGATCGTCCGGTGGAGGAGGTGCAACGGGAGCGCGATCGGCTGACCCAGGGGTATCGGGAGCTTCTCAAGACGGATGAGGACCGGGGGACGTTCGATCAGATGCTGGGTCAGGCGAGGACGGTGTTTCCGTATGTGGAGAACCATCTGTTCTACGTGGAGCATTGGTTTCACAGCGTATTTTGGAACAAGATGCGGGATGTGGGCAGGATTCTTGCCGATGCCAAGTTCATCCATGATTCCGAGGACATGTGGTACATGACGCGTGCGGAGATCAAGGATGCGTTGTGGGATCTGGTCACGTCCTGGGCGACGGGGTGTAACCCCCGGGGTCCGCTGGTATGGCCCAAGGAAGTGGCCTGGCGCAAAGAGTGCATGGAGAAGTTTCGGGGATGGTCCCCGCCGTCGGCCATGGGCACGGTTCCCGAGACGATCAATGAGCCGTTCACGATCCTGCTGTGGGGTATCACGTCCGAGTCGATGTCGAACTGGGCGAAGCTCAAGGCGATCTCCGAGGGCGACCTTTCCAAGATCGTGGGATTCGCGGGCTCGCCGGGGACGGTGGAAGGCCGGGCCCGGGTATGCCGGACCATAGCGGAGATCAAGGACCTCGAGGAGGGAGAGATCCTCGTGTCCCCCACGACCTCGCCGAGCTGGGCGCCTGCATTCCAGAAGATCAAGGCCGCGGTGACCGATGTGGGCGGCGTGATGTGCCATGCCGCGATCGTCTGCCGTGAGTACGGTCTGCCCGCGGTGGTGGGGACCGGTTCCGCGACCTCGAGGATCAAGACGGGTCAGATGATCAGGGTAGACGGCACTTCCGGGGAGATCGACATCCTGTAGGGATGGAGCGGCTCCCTGGCTGCGCCCAATCCGGGTATGCGTTATTGGTGAGCACGATTGAGCCGGAGCGGCTCGTGTGGGGCTGACAGCCTCTCCCTGGGACGCCGAGTCAATGGGGAAAGGTTGTCGGCCTCATACGGAGGCTCACGGTTGGAAGGATTTCCTCATGGACAGAATGACGTATGTGATTCCCTTTGAAGAATGTGACCTGAGCATGGTCAACCGGGTGGGCGGGAAATGCGCGAGCCTGGGTGAGCTGTTAAAGGCCCGCATTCCGGTTCCGCCGGGCTTTGCCATCACGACCGATGCGTACGAGCGATTTCTCGAGGATAACCGCCTGACCGAGCGGGTGTTGGGCCGGCTCAAGAATCTGGACGAATCGATGGTCGAGGTGATCAACGAGGCGTCCGAGGAGATTCGCACGTGGATCGAGGAAGGGGAGATCAGCGAAACGCTCGAGGACTTCTTTGCGGATCACTACCGGCTCCTTTCCCGCCGGACCCGTACCCCGGCTCTTCCGGTAGCGGTTCGATCGTCGGCCACAGCCGAAGATCTGCCCGGTGCGAGCTTTGCGGGCCAGCAGGAGACCTATCTGTGGGTACGAGGGGTGGACGACCTGCTTGGGAGCATTCGGAAGTGCTGGTCGAGCCTGTTCACCCCCCGAGCCATCGCGTACCGGGTCAGGATGGGGTTCGACCATTCTGCGGTTCTGATCAGTGTGGCCGTGCAGAAGATGGTTCGATCCTTTACCGCGGGGGTGATGTTCACCCTGAACCCTGCGAGCGGGGATTCGGCCACGGTGGTGATCGATTCGAACTGGGGTTATGGGGAGAGTGTGGTCTCGGGTGAGGTGACGCCGGATCAGTTTCACGTGAACAAGGTGACGATGGAAGTGACGAAAAAGACGGTTTCGGACAAAGCGATCTACTACACGACCGATCCGGAGACGGATGAAGTGAAGAAACTCGAGGTCGATTCGGAACGGCGCAGCTCCCAGAGCCTGTTGGACAGCGAGATAGTCGAGCTTGCCGAGATGGCGAAGCGTATTGAGCGGCATTACGGCAAGGCCATGGACATCGAGTGGGCGACGGAGAAATCACTCCCGTACAAGGGAGAGATTTATATCGTGCAGAGCCGTCCCGAAACGGTTTGGAGTCAGAAGGAGGTGAAGCCGGTGGTGAAGCCCCGGGCGAGTGCTCTGGAGCATATCGTTGCCGGGCTCATGAAAGGGAGGAAGATCAAGTAGCGGGGTGTGAGCTCCTTCTGCCGGGACCGCCCTGGAAGACCCGCGCCCGTGCGAAGCGATCGGTTTCGGGCGCCTGAATCGAGAACACCAATGAAGTCAAGGAGACGTGCCGATGAAGGAAATGGGAGATTTCATCAAGAAATGCGAAGAGGAAGGCGAGCTTTTGCGGATCAAGAAGGAGGTGGACTGGTATCTCGAGCTGGGCCACGTGGCCAAGCTGAGCGAAGAGCGCAAGGGCCCTGCGCTGCTCTTCGAGAATGTGAAGGACTTTGACATTCCGGTATTGACGAGTGCGTTCACCACCACGAGGCGGTTTGCCATTGCGCTGGGCATGCCGCTGGAGTCGTCGATTTGCGATATGGCCAAGAGGTGGATGCAGCTGACCACCCAGAAGCCGGTCAAGGCGAAGATCGTGGACTCGGGGCCGGTGTGCGAGATGGTGATCGAAGGTGACGACGTGGATATCGAGGCGCTGCCTGCGCCGCACTACAATCCGCTGGACGGGGGCCGGTTCATCGGCACCGCGTCGTACCTGGTGACCCAGGACAAGGAGTCGGGGTGGACCAATTGCGGAACGTACCGGATGCAGATCCACGACAAGAACCACAGCGGGATTCAGATCATCAGGGGGAAGCACGCGGACTTCCATTTCAACCAGCACAAGAAGGACGGCACCAAGATGCCTGCGGCCGCGGTGATCGGGGCTGATGCGGTCCACTTTCTCGTTTCGTCGACGCTGGTGTCCGCGCAGATGGATGAGTACGACATCATCTCCACGCTCAGGCAGGAGCCGTGCGAGATCTTCATAAGCGACCTGACGGGTCTGAAGCTTCCGGCCAACGCGGAGATCATCCTCGAGGGGTTTGTCGATCCGGAGGATATGCGGGAGGAAGGTCCGTTCGGGGAGTACACGGGGTACTACTCGGGTGCGAAGGGTGAGGAATGGCCCAAGCAGGTGCTCCACGTGCAGCGGATCCTCAGGCGGAAGAAGCCGATATTCTGGGGGACCACGGTGGGCAAGCCGATCACCGACACGCACATGATCCAGTCGCTGAACCGCACTGCGACGCTGTGGACCGACCTGGAGGCGATGAAGGTGCCCGGGATTCAGTCCGTCTATTTTCTCCCGGAATCCACGGGCCGGTACTGGTGCGTCGTGTCAGTGGAGCAGAAGTACCCGGGGCACTCGAACCATGCGGGGAATGCGGCCATAGCCACCACCACGGGTCATTACGGGGTGAAGGGCGTGATCGTGGTGGATCACGACATCCCCGCGGACGATTGGGACCGGGTGATGTGGGCCCTTTCGGTACGGTTCGATCCGAAGCGCGATGCGCAGATCATCGATCGAGGGCGCTCGACCCCGCTCGATCCTGCGCTACCCATCACTGCCCGGCACATCACCTCGCGCATCATCATGGATGCGTGCACGCCGTTCGAGTGGGAGCGAAAGCCGGTGGAGATCTTCCTCGACGAGGACCTCAAGAACAAGATCCTCTCCCAGTGGAAGGAGTACGGCTTTGAGGACTGGAGCGCATCGATCTGCACGTGATCGACCGCGCATTCCCATGGGAAACCACCCTGAAGGCGCTTACCCAAGGGCCGGAGAAGAGGGGCCTTTGTGGATTGCTCGGTGTGGATCACCCGAGCGCAAGCGTAGGGAAGAGCCGAACCGGAAAATACAAGGGCTGACAATGGGTTGGAGAGCCGAAATTCAACCTGATGACGAGCGCACATTAATAGAGTTCCTTTCGTGGAGACTCTTGGAGAGAACCCTTTCCAGTTTGTCGTTACTTGTCGCAAGGGATGCGGCCATTTCAACGTAGGGAGGTATGCGTCATGGAAGAACCGAAAATCGGGATTGGACCCACCGGACTGGGTGCCGCGCTCATTCAATTCGTGTTCTTTGCGGTTGTCGGGATCATCGTCTGCGTCTACTGGATCCCTGAAGAACACATTGTGCTGAAGATCATCCCGGCCACACTCCTCATGCTTGTAGCACTGGCCTGTCTCGCTATTCTTGGGGACAATTGGCCCTTGGCTCCTCCAGGGGGAACATGGTGGAACCCTGAGAGATCACGCCTGGTCGCGGGAATCGGTATGACCATTATCTGGATCATTTTCACATTCGCCCAGTTACTGTTCATGCGGTTTGTCTATCCCAGATGGCCCATGGGACCAATGTATCTGTGGTTCGGGGTGATAGCGTTTTGGTTGACGCTGCTCTATGCCATCAACTGGAACGGTTGGCCTTTCAAAGGACGGCTCCATCCGTGGGGCACGATGGCCGCGACGTACATCATCATCATGGTTCTCACCGTCATCATCTGGAACCTTCTGACCAATCTTGATGGAACTCCTTTCGCGAACACGCCGATGAATCATAAGGGGCCATGGAATGTCAACTGGCTGACCGGATATCTGGTCTGGTGCATCGCGTGGTTTTTTGTGTTCAATCCCATTTTCGTCACCCAGGGATGGCCGTTCGGGTCATGGGGACATCCGGGTATGGCAGTCGGTCAGACCATATTCGCTCATATTCTCGGGTACATTTGTTGGAATGGGAGCCTTGCGCTCGGTTATAGTCCGACGTTCTCTTTTGGCGCGGTGGCTTCATCCATCATCTTCTGGTCGTTGCTCTATTCGTGGCATTTCGGGTTCTGGGGGACAACCAGGTTCACCTTTTTCCAAAGGGCATGGAGGTCATTCATTATCGTGATTGTATTGTCAGCCATCTGGATCATCATAATGGAGCTGGTTCTCCGACCTGTGGCTGCGGGGATAGCAGCGAAGAAATTACCGGCCGATATCAATATCCTCATCATCTATGTGAACCTGTGTATTGTGGGGCCGGCCCTCATCCCGCACAATGCGTTTTACTTGAGGTGGCCGTTGACGCTGCCCACTCCTCCGGGTACTCCGCCCCCGGATCAGGCGGCCTGACACTGGAGGGATAAGCCACAGGCGGAGAAGGTTCGCGGCGGACCGCGTAAGGAGGCCGGTGGTTCGAGCACTCTGCGAGAGCACGTTTGCGTGCCGCATTTCATCACACGCTGGGCGAGAGAGTCCCCTTTCGGCGTGAAGGCTGCACGCGGAGGCGAGCTCGCTCTGAAAAGAGGAGCGTGCTCGGACCGGCCGGATCTCCATTGGATTTGGATACCAGGGGGTTGAGCACAAGCGTTGCCCGCCGCAAGCCGTTCTATGATTCCGCGAGGAGAATGAGACCATGAATCCGCTGTGCCGGGGCAGGAGCGATGCGCGCATCACAGGTTTCGCCCGCTCCGCCACACGTCAAACCGTCCCCGGATACCAGCGAGGCCTGCACGGAAGCTATCGAACGAGTCGCAGGGGAATCCGGAAACAGGACGCTCCCGCGGGTTGGCGCAACCGTTCCGGATGAAATCACGGGAATCGGGATTCGAAAAGCACGCGGTCGAACCGCTCTCCTCAGACCAAACAGGAGGAACCGGGCGCGATGAGAAGCACGCGGTCCGCGGATCGCGGCTC
>JARRRG010000032.1:0-9083 GCA_037380965.1 Deltaproteobacteria bacterium | reverse complement strand
ACCGAAGTGGGCTGGAGGGTCGTATCCCAACTCTTGGTGATTCCCCTGAGCGCGCTTACCGCGACTTCCCTCGTGATAATGAGCATCACGATCCATGCATCAACCCGGTTCACGGAAATGAGCATGATGAGAGCGGAAGTCACGAGCACCTTGTCTGCGATGGGATCAAGGAACCGACCGAACGAGGATTCTACATGAAATCGACGTGCGATAAAGCCGTCGAAGAAATCGGTGAGAGAAGCAATCAGAAAAATGAACGCGGCGAGTGCCGATGGGAATTTTCCTGGGAAAAAGAGAAGTATCACTATAGGAGGAACCAGGATCATTCTGCCAAGGGTGAGGAAATTGGGGAGGTGTTTCTTCATATGATTGTCGTGTCCTGAGGGTTCAGCTACCTGCTACCTTGAGTTTGCTCTGTTTTCGAAATTTTCTGTAGCAACGCAGCACCCGCTTTACGTAGTTGATCGTTTCTCGGTACGGCGGAATTCCAGCGTACCGGTCGACAGCTCCCGGACCGGCATTATACGCGGCCAAGGCCAAGCGCAGGTCTCCATAGGAAGCCATCAATCCTTTGATGTATTTCACGCCTCCGATAATGTTTTCCCGGGGGTCGAAGGGACGGCGTACGTTGAGGTCCCGGGCTGTGCCCGGCATGAGCTGCATGAGTCCCTGAGCCCCCTTTCGAGAGACCGCTCTGGGATCGCTGTTGGATTCTACAGTGATGACGGCCTTGACCAGGTCAGGGTCGATATCGTACTCGTCCGCTATTTCCCGTATGATCTCGTCCACGGTCTTGGGCTTGCCTGCTCGTGTGAACGTTATCATCGGAGTGTATCCAGATTCCTTCATGTGAAAGACCCAACCCGGACCGGAGGGCCGATTGGTAAATTCCTTGTGTCCGTCTTTATGGGTCCGAACATATATGTCCGCGTCCGCGTCCACCGACAGGCCGGCAATGGCGATTGCCAAGCCTGCCGCGAGAACCATACTGATGCAAGGTTTCATCTGTTTCTCCCGGCTACCATACAACCTGATCGAATTACGGGCCGCCCGATCTCAGGGCTTGCCGCACCAAACGTTTGCCGTGCTTCTACATGCTTTTCATCTCCGCGTTTCTCATGATCCGGGCTCGTCGTCTCCTGTCAGGCCGGGCGTCCCCCTGCCGCGGACTCCCAGGATCTCAAGCCGGTCATGAGCCTTTCCAACGGCAAGAAGACTTCAAATGTACTCCCCTTGCCGAGCTCAGACGTGACCCTAACGGATCCTCGATGCTCTTCCACCAGCAAGTAGACCTTACTCAAGCCCATGCCTGCGCCGGAGGTCTTGGTGGTGACAAATGGGTTGAATATCTCGGAGACCACATCCTTTCTCATGCCCCTCCCCGTATCCGCGATGGCCACCGAGATGGCCGAGGAGCGATTCCGTACGGTGACTTTGAGCTTTCCTCCGGACGGCATTGCCTCGTACGCGTTGAGGATCAAATTGAAAAAGATTTCCTCAAGCGCCGCGGGATCGCCGCTAATGGTCGGCACATCTTTTTCGGATCGTACGCTGAAGGAAACGGGCTGGAAGCGTTCCTCGGGAATTTCGGAGCGCACCCTTGCATGGGACCTATCAATGAGCTCAAGGATACTGACCTGCCTGAACTGGAATGAATAGAATTTCGAGAACCTCACATATTCTTCAATCTCGCGGACCATTGTCTCAAGTCGGGCCACATCGCCGAGGATGATGCGCGTGAAGTGATCGCAATCGGGAATGCCGACGGTGATCTTCCTCAATCGAAAGGCGAACCCGCCCAGGGAAGTTAAGCAGTTGCGCACTTCATGGGCAATGCCTTCCACAACCTTTCCCAGAGAAGCGAACTTCTCCGATTGCTTCAACCTTCTCTCGACCTCGTACAGCCGTGTCAGGTCGGCTACAACGAGTACGATGCCCCGCAGCCGGCCGCCTTCTCGGATTACCGAGGCTGACAGGTATCCGGGAAAGGTCCCTTTGTCCTTTTTCCTGAGGTGGAATTCGCCTTCTATCCTGCCCTGTTTGATGGTGTCCTTTACGAGGTCCCGATACAGGAGGGTGCTCGATTCGCCGCGAATGAGAAAATGAACGTCCTTCCCATACAACTCCTCCCGGTTGTAACCCCACATTTGTGCGGCCGCCCGGTTGGCGAATTCGATCTTTCCTTTGGAGTCAGTGGTAATGAGCGCCTCGTTTATGATACTCGTCAGATGGGCGAGGTACCGTTCTCCACGGCGGACCTCTTTGTTAAGGCGGCCGGTCTCGATCGCTGCGCGTCGGTTCTCGAGGAGTCGTCTGGCCAGCTCTATTACTTCATCAGTTCCAAATGGCTTGTGGATGCAGTCGTTCGCTCCAAGCTTCATCGCCTTGACAGCAATATCTTCCGTTCCGATAGCGGTCATCATCACGACGACCGCGTTGGGGGATTTCTTCTTGATGAAGCGAAGCACTTCGATTCCGTCCGCCTCGGGCATTTGAACATCGAGAAAGGTTATGTCGGGCATCTCTTTGAGAAACATTGACTTGCACTGAAACCCGTCATGGGCCTGCACTACCTCGAATCCCTCTTCTTCGAACACGTCTCTGAGCATATTATTCAGGATCTGTGAATCGTCTCCGATAAGAATTTTCGTGTTCTCGATTCCAGTATCCATAGCCAATTCATCCTTGCTTGGCTGAGCACGCGTCCCGGTCTGGGAATTCTCCCGGTTCGGCAGAGCTCAGAGGGCACACCCCGTGAAGATCGCTGGCTGGCAGCATTCCGACCAGTTGCTCCACTGTGAGGTGAAGGGTCGGATGAACCGCGTGGGCAGCGATCTCAGCCAAGGGAATCAGCACGAATGCTCGTGTGTGCATCCGCGGATGGGGGACTTCCAGGTTCTCCTCGTGAACGTGCCAATCATCATACAGGAGTAGATCGAGGTCGATCATTCGGGACATATCGCTGGTATGGGTCGGCGATTTCCCGAGGTCTGCCTCGATTCGAGTCATCTCGCGCATCAACTCTCTCGGAGAAAGATCCGTTTCCAGGGCAATAGCCGCGTTGAGGAAAGCTCCTCCATTGTCGGAAAGCTCGATGGGCTCGGTTTCGTACAGCCGTGAGCATGCTTTTACCACTGTACCGGGGATCCGAGTGAGTGCCCTGATGGCTTCCCGGTATGTGGCTTGCCGGTTCCCCAGGTTGGAACCGAAAGCAAGGTACACGGGATGAGTCACCGTATATTCCCCACGACTGGGTTTATCAGCGAGCCGATACCCTCGATGCGGACTTCCACGGAGTCGCCGGGTTTCATCTTGCCGATTCCCGATGTCGTTCCCGTGGCAATGACGTCGCCTGGTTCAAGTGTCATGACGCAGGATATGAACTCCACGAGGCGGAACACATCGAAGATAAGCTCTGAGGTTCGCGACTCCTGCTTTTGCTCGCCGTTCAGATAGAGCTCGATTCGGAGATCGGACGGATCCAATTCCGTTTGCACCCAGGGACCGATTGGGCAGAATGTGTCGAAACTCTTCGCCCGCGTCCACTGCTTGTCCTTTGCTTGCAAATCTCTTGCAGTTACGTCGTTGAGGCACGTGTAGCCGAGAATGTATTCCGAAGCCTGTTGCGACGACACTCGCCGAGCAGTCTTGCCGATGACCACGCCCAACTCGGCTTCATAGTCCACACGGGAACTCTCAGGCGGGATGACAATTGCGTCTCCGGGTCCTATCACGCTTGAAGCGGGCTTGAGAAACAGCAGCGGCTCATCAGGTATCGGTAATCGTACCTCTTCGGCATGGTCCCGATAGTTCAAACCCACCGCAACGATTTTGGTTGGCTCCGCGGGAGCCAGGAGCCGCACCTGATCGAGCGAATACCGCGGGAGGGTAACATCGTCGCCCAGCGGTGTGACGCGTTCGTCTGTCACCATGCCTCTAGAAATCTTGCCGTCAACCTCATATCTGACCAGTTTCATGAGTCTGCCTTCAGGCCCAGAACGTCCTGCATGTCGTAAACCCCGTTAGGACGGGAAACCAGCCACAGTGCCGCCTGAACAGCTCCCTTCGCAAGCGCGTCGCGACTCTGGGCCCGGTGAATCAGCTCGACGCGTTCTCCATTTGTGATGAAGAGTACCGTGTGTTCCCCTACAATGTCGCCGCCTCTTATCGCCATCACACCTATTTCATCCGGTCTCCTTTGCCCGACAATTCCCTTCCTCCCGTAGACTCCTTTCGCGGCGAGGTCGAGGCCGCGGGCCTCCGCGATAATCTCCGCCAGCTTGTTCGCCGTCCCACTGGGTGCGTCCTTCTTCATGTTGTGGGGAGCCTCCACGATCTCGACATCGTAGCCCTCGCCCAACGTCTGCGCTGCACTCTCCACGAGACTGAAGAGCAGGTTCACTCCCATGCTCATGTTGGGAGCGATCAGGCACCTCGTGTTCGCGCCGGCCTGAACCATTTCTTTTTTCTGTTCCTCAGAGAATCCGGTCGTGCCCACGACGATGGCCTTTCCCGATTCCGCGGCTGCCCGAACATGGGCAACGGAAGCCTGAGGGCCGGAAAAATCGACGAGAACGTCGCATCCTCTGAGGACGGAAGCGACCTCATCGGTAATGGAAACGTCCAGCGTGCCGATGCCTGCCACTTCGCCCGCATCCTTGCCAAGAGCGGGATGCCCCGGGGCTTCCAACGCGCCTGAAATTTCGATCTCGGGATGATCGTTTGCCAGGGCGAGGATTCTCTTGCCCATTCGTCCCGCTGCGCCGCTGACAGCAATGTTCATATCAGAACTCCGGTGGTAGAGGAGGCCATATTTCTCAAGTATTGCCCTCAGCTTCTCCAGGTTACCTGGTGAAGGGGGACAGAGGGGAAGTCGATATTCAGGCTCGATCTTGCCCATGAGCCCCAGTGCCGCCTTCACGGGAATAGGATTGGTTTCGATGAACATGGCCTGGCACAGCTCGAAGAGTTCGAAGTGCAGCGACCGAGCCTGCTCGATCTCACCGTCGAGCATGTGCTTCGCCAGAGAGGACATCTTTTCGGGAACGATATTGGTCACCACTGAAATGACTCCCTTGCCGCCGAGAGACATGAGAGGGAATGTCATCTGGTCATCACCCGAGAGGACGTCGAAGTCCGGTCCACAGAGCCGGATCACTTCGCTCATCTGGAGAATGGATCCCGAGGCCTCCTTCACTCCCACAATGTTCGGGAGGCGGGAGAGTCTCTCCATTGTCTCGTTCGCCACGTTTACCGCGGTTCTGCCCTGGATGTTGTATACGACGATCGGGATCTCCACCGCGTCGGCGACCGCCTTGAAATGCTGATAAAGCCCTTCCTGGGTTGGTTTATTGTAGTACGGCGATACCATGAGCGCGCCGTCCGCGCCGACCTTCTTGGCATGGCTGGTCAAAGCTATCGCCTCTTCGGTGCTGTTGGAGCCCGTTCCAGCAATGACTTTAACCTGTCCGGCCGCCTCCTTCACCGTTAATTCGATGACGCGTCGGTGCTATTCATGGGTCAGCGTGGGTGACTCCCCGGTTGTGCGGAAAGGAACTAAGCCGCTTACACCTCCCTCAATACCGGATCGTTTGAGGTTGGCAAGCCCTGCTTCATCGACGCGGCCTCCTTTCAGGGGTGTCACTATGGCCGTAAAAGCTCCTGAAAACATCGCCTTCTCCTTTATCCTGCTTCGAGCAGGCCTGAGGGGATATGCTCGCCTCGGATAATATCCCCGTAAGTCTCACGGTCTCTGATCACAAAGAAATTGTCGCGATCAACGAGGACCTCGGCAGCCCTGCCCCGTGAATTATAATTTGAAGACATCGAAAAGCCGTAGGCGCCTGCACTCATCAGTGCCAGAAGGTCACCTGACTCGACCGCGTCCATGTCACGTGCTCGTGCGAGGAAATCGCCTGATTCACATATCGGGCCTACCAGGTCAGCCAGGACGCGCTCCCCCCCTGATTCGTCCGCACGGTTCTTGGAGACCTTCCACACGGAATGGTGCGCTCCGTACAGGCTGGGACGAATCAGGTCGTTCATGGCCGCATCGACTATGATGAAATTTTTTTCGGGCGCCTGTTTTCGATACAGGACTTTGGTGGCGAGAACCCCCGCGTTACCCACGAGGAGCCGTCCGGGCTCGAGAATGAGGATGACGTCCATCTCGGCGACTTGTTCCAGAATTGCCGTGCCGTACGCGTGCGGCTCCGGAGGGCTCTCGTCGTCATAGGGAATTCCCAAGCCGCCCCCGATGTCCAGGTATCGAACCGGAATTCCGTCTGTCCGCAGCAGAGCGACAAGCTCCTTGAGTCGATTCACTGCCTCGAGAAAAGGAGAGATCTCGGTCAATTGGCTGCCGATATGGCAGTCGACACCGAGCGGCTCGATCCCTTTCATGGCCTTTGCCTGGCGATAGAGATCCCGTGACCGGGTGATGTCAATGCCGAACTTTTCTTTTCTCAATCCCGTAGAAATGTACGGATGGGTCCGGGGATCGACGTCCGGATTGACGCGCAACGCGATTCGCGCTCGTGTTCCCCGTTTCCCGGCCCTCTCGTCGAGCAGGTGCAACTCCTCTTCTGACTCGACGTTGAACAACAGGATATCCGCGTCGAGCGCTTCGTCAATTTCGACTGCCTTCTTGCCGACCCCGGAATACACGATTCGCGAGGGGTCAACCCCTGCCTGCAACGCACGGTAAAGCTCACCGCCGGAGACAATATCCACTCCTCCGCCCATGTTGGCGAAAATCTTCAGGATTGCCAAATTGGAACATGCTTTCATGGAGTAGCAGATCAGGTGGTCCACCTGTGAAAAAGGCTCGCTAAACACCCTGAAATGTCGCTCAAGGGTGGCCCGGCTGTAGATGTACACGGGGGTACCGACTTCGTCGCAGATCCGCCTGAGCGGCACGTCCTCACAATGCAGCTCGTTGTCTATGTAATGAAACCTATGCATTCCTCTTCACTTCAAGGGAGATATGTCACAGCCTCCGATGCCGACTTCCTGGATTCGTCCTCCTCTTTTCCCTCTGGAAAGGCAGTAACAGCGTAACGGTATCGCCTGCCTTTCTTGACATCCTTGTCGACGAACCATGGGTTGCTCAGAGGCACACTATTGATCTTCTCGAACAGTTTGCCGGCCTCGGAACGATATACATTATACCTTGTCTTCTCGTTTTCAATCTCTACCGGTTGCCAATAGATTCGAATGCCGTCGCTGGTCGCCGCGGTGTTCACGCTCTCCGGCGGCCCCCAGACGGCCGCTCGCATGACCGCGGCTGCAGTCTCTGATGGCGGGGATTCCAGCAAGATACCTTTATTCATTTTAAGGGATCGAACCTGATAATAATAGGTCTTTTCTTTTTCCACATCTTTGTCGGTGAAGTACGTCTCAGCCCATTTGGTGCGACCTATCGGCTCCATCTCCTTGGGATGGGCACCTGATGCTCGGTATATCTGATAGCTGCGAATGCCGGCCAACCTGGGAGGGGCCGTCCATCTTAGGACGATTCCCTCGGTGCCCTCATGCGCTGTCAAGCCCGTTGGAGCAGGGGGCGATTCATCGAAGACGACGTCGACTTTTTGGCTGATGGGCCCTTCCCGCCCCTTCAGATTGTACGGGGCGATCGCGTAATAGTAAATGTTCCCGGGCTCCACTTTTCGGTCGGTGTACACCACTTCACCCTCTTTGATTACCGCGTTGGTAGGAAACTGATAGTCGACGTTCGCGTAGAACTCTTTCACTTCATCGCACTTTTCGCACTTCTCTCCGATCTTGTGAGCGGTTCGGTAGACTCGAAATCCCGAAAGGTTTTTGAGGAGAGATCCGTCAATATTTGATGTCGGCTCTTCCCATCTGAGTACAATGCGATGAGGATAGACGCGGGCATCCACCAATCCCACTTGCCCGGGGATGGTTGCGGAGGCCGGCCGAGGGTTCGTCTTGTATCCGCATCCACCGAAGAGGCACGAGACGAGAAGAATCACTATTCCGACGCTCGTTCTCCTCACCTGCTTCTCTCCTGTTCCCTTTCACTTGGAGGTATTCCTCCGAGTTTGGCGCTTGGCCCGTCTCAAGAACTTTCTTGCTTCTTCGATCTGCTCCAGCACTCGAGCCGACGCGGTACCGCCCCGGTGGTTTCTCGCTTCGACCATCTCCTGCGGGCCGGGCAGCGCACCACCCTTTTTCCGGCCATCCCTGCCCGTACGGCCGCGGCGTATCATTTCGCCGACACGGAGGTGGGCCTCACGGAACGGGACACCGTCCCGGGCAAGCTGTTCCGCCAAATCGGTAGCCGCGAGAGAGGGATCCGATGCAGCCTCCATCATCTTTTCGGCATGGAACTCGACTGCCGGGATCATCTCGGCCATAATTTCCAGGGACTGCATCACCGTATCCAGGGTGTCGAAGACCGGCTCTTTATCCTCCTGAAGATCCTTGTTGTACGTGAGCGGCAGGGCCTTCAAAGTTGTCATCAGTGCCACAAGGTTGCCGTAGACCCGGCCGGTCTTGCCCCTGATAAGCTCGCAGGCATCCGGGTTCTTTTTCTGGGGCATAATACTCGAGCCCGAACAAAACGCGTCGGGCAGCGTACAGAAATCGAATTCCTGAGACGACCATAGTATGAGCTCTTCTGCGAGCCGCGAGAGATGCATCATGGCCAGGGCCGAATTGAAGAGGAACTCGGCAGCAAAGTCCCTGTCGGAAACCGCATCCATCGAGTTCCCCGCGACCCTCGAAAAACCGAGGTCCTCCGCAACCCACTCATTGTCAATGTCAAAGGTGGTGCCGCCAAGCGCGGTGGCCCCCAGCGGCATTTCGTCGATGCGTACGGAAAATTCCCGAAACCGTTCCCAATCTCGACGAAACATCTGGAAGTAAGCCATGATGTGGTGAGCGAGCCTCACCGGCTGCGCCCTCTGTAAATGCGTATAGCCGGGCATGATCACGTCGATGTTTTCCTCAGCCTTGTCGGTCAGCGCGGCCATGAGGCGTGCAAGATGTGCCTGAAGACGTTCGCCTTGCCCCTTGAGAAACATGCGAAAATCCAGAGCCACTTGATCGTTTCGACTTCG
>JARRRG010000031.1:0-9242 GCA_037380965.1 Deltaproteobacteria bacterium | reverse complement strand
CATACACGCATCCCGGGACGAACGAGGGCTGATAGGGGCTTGGAGCCCAGAGGGTTCTCAACCGCGTAGCGTGCCGCTTCCCCGACATCCACAAGCGGCGGCGGCTCTTCAGGGATGAACGATCGAACCAGGTTTTTGTCCGGTACGTTGAGCTCGAGGTGAGTCCCGCGCTCTTCCGCGGTCTCGAATGGTACGCGTAGGGTGGTCATGAAATCCTCCTTCCTATGCTGAGATCAGCGGGTCTTCAGTGGAACAAAAGGGCAATGCGCCGATATGCCCCATTTTGCGGACTTCACAGCCTGGCCAATTGCTCGGCCACGCTCTGACCTCCGATACCCCAGTCCTCGGGGTCGACCTCGTCTATCACCACGAACGTGAGCTCTGGCTTCTTGCCCAGCACATCCTGGAGCACCTTCGTCACTCCTGCAATGACCTCGGCTTTCTGTTTCGCGGTGGCTCCGGGCGGTGTGAGTTTGATATTCACGTACGGCATGGCGCTCTCCTTTCTCCGGTTCGAGGCTCTTGGCCTGAATTGAGGCTCCGCAAAGATTCTTGGCTCTCAGGATCGTTCCAATTTCCCGGGCCGTGATGTCGTGCGTTAATCCTGGCACCATCTACCGCGCGGCATCGCTGGACCGCTTAGAATGCAGAGAGATGACCGTTTCGCTTGAGGATGTTGCACGTCCGAGGTTCTCAGGCAACCGCGGAGTGCGGGGCATCGCGCGTCGAGATTACTGTAACCGCCGCGGAGAAGAGGTCAAGGAATTTTTCGCAACCAGCACCTGAAGTTCGCAATACGAATCATTCTTGACCTCATGACGAGACTGGGGTACAAAGACTCGCATGGCAGGTGTCTATTTCGCATAGCGAACTGAATTCAACGGCTTACTCCACACCCATGCCTCGGCACAGCGCACCCTCATCGATCCTGTGCCTCACGCGCGCTGAAGCCGCAGTGGAAAGGCCCTTGCGAAAGAATCATCTCAACCAAGCTATAGCAACCTACCGAAGTCGAGGGAACACATGGTGGCACGCAGGAGAGAAGAAGAAAAGACCGTCAAGTCGCTCGTCAAGGCCCTCAATATTCTGAAGTTGTTCAAGCCGGGCAAGAGCGAATGGAGCATACGGGACATGGTCGAAGAGCTGGGCTATCATAAAAGTTCCGTGCAGCGACTCGTCACGACGCTGGAGGTTCATGGTTTTCTCGAACGGTCCCGCCCTCCAAGGAGCCGCTTTGTTCTCGGCCCCATCGTTTTGATGCTGGGCAATGTCGCGTCCCAGAGCATTGACCTGCGTGTTGTCGCTCGCCCGTACCTGCAGCGACTGGTTGAAGAAACAGGTGAAACTGCACATCTATGCGTGGTCGACCAGTCCCAGTGTTACTACCTCGACAAGATCGACTCGCCCCAGGCCGTAAGGATTGCCACCTATGTGGGCCAGCGGCTTCACCTCCACTGCAGTGCGGTCGGCAAGACATTGCTGAGCGGCATGACGGAGGAACAAGTGGACCATATCATCGGGGACTGCGGACTGCCGCGGTTTACGGAGACCACCATCACGGACAGACAAACCCTTCTTAGCGAGCTGGAGCGCATACGCAGGGAAGGGCTCGCGCACGACAACGCGGAGTATGAAGTCGGGCTCCGGTGCGTCGCGGCTCCGGTGCGGGACAGCTTCGGTCTCGTCGTGGCCGCGATCAGCGTTGCGTGGCCCGAGCAGAGATTCAGCACCTATGAGCTGGTCCGTTTTGGGAGATGCGTCAAAGAGACGGCGGCTCAGGTATCGGCACGGCTGGGATACGTGGCCGGGCAGCAGGGGGCGCTCGACGAAAACCTGGGTCACACCGGCTCCGGCCAATAGCACACGCTCGTTGGCGCGGCGCGCGAGGTGCGACAGAGTCCGGTCACAACGGTGGAGGGAGTCGATAGCATGGCCTCCCCGCGATTGGTTCGCATTGCGAACCGAGCTATCGCAACGTGATTTTTTCCCTTGACAGCCCTCCGCGCGGGTGGTACCGTTCCACAAAACTTCTCGATCGGAAACTCCGTGGGGAACTGGCTCTCCAACTCAATACTCAAAGGTGACGAAAGGGGGCGTGTGAGCCTCTTATCGTCGCGAAGAGGGGCTCTCTCCGCAGCCGACTCGTCGTCACGAGATCTTGCGGCAGTTTCTTGAGGTGGCGCTGCCGGGCTCGACCTCGCTACCTACTCGTTCCCGCGTACGCCTCTCGCGCACTTTGCGATAAATACCCGGCGACACCTGTCTGATAACTCATTCGTCTGCGTGTGTTGACAAAAGATGACCGGCGGAAATGACCAGGCTTCACGAGAGCCGGGTCATGGGTAATCAATGGGCTGACCGCTGATGCAAGGGGTACGAGAATGAAAGTGGTAAATGTGCACGCAAGCGTGAACATGGATCTCTGCAAGGGATGCAAGAATTGCCAGCAGGTATGTCCTGTCTATGCGATTCAGGTGACACGGAAAGGCAAAGAGGTCACCGTCGATATCAACGAAGATCGATGCGTCGGCTGCTGGAACTGTGAGCAAAGATGTCCGGAGCACGCGATACGGATGATTCCCTGCGAGCCCCATACGTTGACCACGGATGTCTCCCAGGTTGATTACCAACAAATCGAGGATTTGTGCCGCAAAGCACGCTTTCATCCCAAGCAGGTCGTCTGTTACTGCACGGCCAGCAGAGCAGAGGAGTTGGCGGCCGCGATTTTGAAGGGCGCTTCCAGCCCGGACGAGGTTGTGCGAGCAACGGGGATCGGAGCCGGTTGCGGCATTGAATGCAATCAACCGATCCTGCGGTTCCTGGAAGCGGCCGGGAAGTCGTTCGAGCGTCCCAAGAACAGTTATCAGTGGTACGGCCGCACGTTCACAGCCTGGGACGTCTCTGAGGAGATCCGCAAGAAGTATCCGGTGTTTCGATTTGATGGGGACCGAGAAATGTTCGAGCGCATTATCGATGCGCCGGTAGAGCCATGAGCTGCGAACCGTTTTTACCAGAGGAGTGAACGTCATGTCGAGAGACACTCTGCCGCCAGCACCTCCGCGCGAATCGCAGTACGGCGTCGATCCCAAATACGTAACAATGCGGGGTGCGGAACTTGACGGTATGACGAGCGTGAGTTTGCGGGAACTGGTTCCGGACATGCCGGAGGTCATCTTCCCTTCCCAAAAGGGGGTCTCAGCGGTCAGGAAGGCTACTGAAGAGACGCTGACCGGCGTGGACCTGTCCAAGATCAAACCCGGCTCCACGGTGAACATCCTCGCGTCCCATCATGGATTCACATTTCTGCGCGGTGAGCCGTACGCGGAGATGCTCCGCACCATCAAAGACTTCATAGAGAGCCGGACCGACGCCAAAGAGATCCGGTTACGCGCGGGCGTGGGCATGAGATTCAGAGAGACGGAGGAATACATCAAGGCCCACGGGCTGGACGACTATTTCAACGGCAAGGCCGTCGGCGTAGCGCCCATCGACGCGGGCGTGCCCATCGAGACGAAGATCGGAACCCTGTACGGCCTTCGCAAGGTGTACGATGCGGACGTCATTATTCACGTCCACAACAGCGATGTGCGGGAGGTGCATTTCCACCGCCAGGTAGACCGTGCGGTGAAGCCCTTCGGCATGAGTTACGCGAGAGCAGAAACCCGGTCCACCTATCATTGGAATCTGGGGCCGAGGGCGGCCAACTTTGTGGCCCGTTCCATTTTTGATTCCGAGTTTGTGCAGGAGAAGTACGGCTTCTCCTGCTTCATGATCATGTCTCCGGCCGGAGTGGTGACCGTCGACGCGGACAACGATCTCTATGCGCTCAACGATCGGGTCACTGTCGGCGGCATGAAGAACTACGGCAAGATCATCACGCTGATGGGCGCAATCGATGAATGCATTGTGATTCTCGATTTCCCGTGTCCGGTGCCGTATGTTTTCGCGGCCGGCGTGATCTACGCCAACATGGTGGGAGCGAATGTCGATCTGTTCGACCTGGACACTCCGTTGCCACCCTACACCTGGTATACCGAGACCTATTATGATGATCGCGGCAAGCCGCTCGCGGACTTTGTGCCTCCGGTCAATCCCGCGATTCGGACCGTCGTTCACAATTATGCATGGACAGGTTACCCGTCCGCGTTTTTTGCCGAGCACACACCGACCATCATGGTGGGCAAAGAGCAGGCTGCGCACTTCAACCGTGATCCCATGAACTTGAATTATATGCGGTACGCACTCGAGGCCGACGAGCTGAAGGCGGCCATGGATTTCGCCTATCGTGCCACGCGCACGGACAAGGTGATGATTTTTGACGGCGCCACAGGAGGCATGAACGTGAGCCATTCATTGGCTGATTTCCTGCGCGAACAGGCCCCCGCGGTCATTCGGCGGGTTGATCAAGAGCTCATGCCCAAGTGGCTTTCCCAGCGGAGCGTTGATGCGAGCCTTCTTAACCTTGTTGCCTGATAAAGGCCCTCCAAGGCAGGGGCATCGGGACATCCGTGACGACATTTTCCTGCATCATCTGGATCGATCCGTTACCGCTGTGATCATTTCGGAAGCTGCGGGGGTACTGAGCGGCCTGGAAGCGGCCGGAGCACTGGCGGGCACTCTCGGGCTGGTCTTTGAGACGGAAGCCGAAGACGGCCGGGAGGTGGCGGCAAACACGGAGTTGGTCAGAGTCTCGGGCAATCCCCTGCAAGTCTCGAAGGCTGAGGAACTCCTGGTGGGCGCTCTCTCCAAGGCATCGGGTATCGCGAGCGCGGCCCGGAAGGCCAAGATGGCGGCGGGCTCCCGCTGTCGGCTTGTCTCCGGCGGCGCCAAGAAGATGCCGCATCAAATGAAATCGATCGTGCGCAAGGCAGTCATGGATGGTGGCCTGGAAATCCGGATGCTCGATCAACCCTTCCTCTACATTGACAAAAATTATGTGCGTATTCTTGGGGGGATAACCGCGGCGCTCGAGACAGTTGCCCCGCTGGAGCGGCCAACGGTGATCCAGATCCGAGGGGAATTCCAACCAATCGACGAGGAAGCCGTGGCAGCGGCTCGAGGCGGCGCAGCCGTGATTATGATCGACACCGGTGAGTCGGCGCATATCGAGAAGGTGGCAGGGGCGCTTCGACGATACGGTTTGCGCTCCAGTGTTCAACTGGCCTTTTCGGGCAACATCGGACTCGGAGATCTTCCCGACCTCTGCCTCGAGGATGTGGACGCGCTGGATGTGGGATATGCAATCCTCGATGCGCCGTGTTTACCCATGCGATTTGACGTGATCAGATGAGGAATAATGCTCATGGAGTATAGGCTTCTGGAAAAGACTGAGCTCTGGATATCTCCCGTGAAGCTGTCGGGCGCGGACCTCGGGCTGTGTGCCGAAGTAGTGGCAAGAGCGTTGGGTCTGGAGAAAGCCGATGTGATGGTCACCGACGCGCTGGGCGACAAGCTCACGCTGGACATTCTCGTCCCCACGGTACGGGCCGAGCAGATTGTTTCCAAGGAGAAAGCGCTGCTGGAAGCGCTTGAATCGATTTCGGGCGTGACGGTGTTCCCCGAGACCCGCGTTCATTCCGAAGGAGTGCTCGGGCTCATCAGCCTTGATGAAGATGCGGGGAAAGGGCTCTTGCAGCGATCCAAGGTGATGCGGGACGAGATCTCAGCGCGGGTAGCCGCCCGGGCCGTAGTTATGGCGACGGGCGCTGAGGTGCTGGAAGGCCAGATTGAAGACACAAACACTCCCTATCTGGTGGAGCGGCTCAGGGGTGCGGGGTTCGACGCTGTGGCGGGGCCTGTGCTGGCCGACAACGCGGCCTTGATTGTTCGAGCTCTGCGGCTCGCGGCGGAACAGGCGTACGGCCTCGTGGTGACCACCGGAGGCGTGGGCGCGGAGGGCAAAGATCAGACCCTCGAGGCGCTCAGCCTCCTGGATGACGACGCGGCCACTCCGTACGTCCTGAAGTTCCAGAAGGGGCAGGGGAGGCACCAGAAGGACGGCGTCCGTATCGGTGTGGGGCGCTGGGGGCACGTTGTCATGGTGTGCCTTCCGGGTCCGCATGATGAAGTCGAGCTGCTCTGGCCGATTCTCGAACGCGGGTTGCACGAGAAGTGGGTCAAGAGCGTTTTGGCGGATGCTCTGGCTACAGGATTGAGAGAGAAATTCCTTTCCGGTGGCGGTCACCACCCCCTGGTGACCGAGCGCATTCTTTAGGGGAGCGACACATGACTATCTCTGACACGCAGATATCGGAAGCGGCACAGGCGCTGTTCGAGGCCGGTCGGTCCGGCCAGGCCATTGGACCCCTCACGGAGACGTATCCGGACATAAGTGTCGAGGACGCCTATCGAGTCCAGACGCTTAACATAGAAAAACTTATCGGCTCGGGACGAACGCTCGTCGGCAAGAAAATCGGATTAACGAGCATTGCCATGCAACAGATGTTCAACGTCGGCGAGCCCGACTACGGGCAGTTGCTCGACCACATGCTCGCGTACCAGGGTGAGCCGATTGCCATGTCGTCGATGATCCAGCCGCGCATAGAAGGAGAGATCGCGTTCATTCTCGACCGCGACCTGGAAGGTCCGGGCATCACCCCAACCGAGGTGATCCGCGCGACGGCCGGCGTTGTCGCTGCATTGGAGATCATAGACAGTCGCATCCGGGATTGGAAGATCAAGATTCAGGACACCGTAGCGGACAATGCTTCCAGTGCGGCGTTTGTGATCGGATCCCGGATGGTTTCCCCGCTGGATCTTGACATGCGGCATGTGGGATTTGTGGTCACGCGCAATGGCTCGATCGCGGGAACCGCTGCAGGCGCGGCGGTTCTGGGCAGCCCTGCCCAGTCAGTGGCGTGGCTGGCTAACAAAATGGCGGAGTTCGGGATCGCGCTCAAAGCCGGCGAGATCGTTCTGTCGGGCGCGGCGGCTGCCGCGGTTCCGGTATTCGCGGGGGACTCGATAACGCTTACCGTGGATCGAATTGGTGATGTGTCGTGCTGCTTCGTATAAGCGGCGAGCGCATTCCTCATTTTCGATGACCAATAAAGCTCGATCAGGTTTTGATACATGGATCCGGCCATACTGATTACGTCGATTCTGCATGGCTTGACGCTCGGCATGGTGCTCATGCTCGTAGCGGGCGGGCTTACCATCATTTTTGGCATGCTGGATGTACTCAACTTCGCGCACGGTTCCCTGTACATGCTGGGTGCGTACATGGGGTACACGGTGGCCGTGTCAACGGGCAGTTTTACGCTCGCTCTGATTGCCGCGCCACTCGCGGTGGGTTTCATCGGATTCCTGATTGAGTTTTTCTCGATTCGACCGCTGTATGGAAGGCCGCCTCTTCATCACCTTCTTCTCACGTTCGGTCTCAGTCTCATGGCGCAGAATGCGATCAAACTGATATGGGGAAACGACATTTACTCGATCGAGACACCGCAGATCCTCCACGGCATTGTAACCTTTTTCGGCGTCTATTACCCCAAGTACCGATTCTTCGTACTCGGCGTTTCAGCCGCGCTCGCTCTGGCGATCTGGTACTTCATCGCTCGTACGAGGTACGGCGTTGTCATCAGGGCGGGCACCGAGGACATCGAAACCCTCGAGGCGCATGGAATAAACACACGTCGAGTTTTTACCGCTGTTTTCGTTGCGTGTTCGGCGCTGGCCGCGATCGCGGGAGCCGTAGTGGCTCCCATGCGCACCGTCTATCCTCAGATGGGCGTGGACATCATCATCGACGCGTTCATCGTGGTGATCATCGGAGGGCTGGGGAGCATTCGCGGCGCAGTAGTCGGCGCGCTCATACTCGGGCAGGCCATTGAGCTTGGTGCGGTCGTCCTCACCGGTTTCAGTGACGCGGCCATCTATATTGTCATGGCCGCAATACTACTGCTCAAGCCGAGCGGTCTTGTGTCCGAGTCAACGTAGTCGATTCCCCGGTACACACCGGGCCGGGCAAGAGTGACTGATGAAGAAGCGATTAGGCATCTATCTGCTTGCGGCTGGGGCATTGTTCCTGATTCTGTTGCCCTTGGCCTCGCCGACTCTGATCTCGCCCTACTATTTGGATCTCCTGACCAAGGTGTTGATCTTTGGGATCGCTCTGCTCGGGTATGACATCCTTGCCGGATATACGGGCCTGGTGAGCCTGGGACACGCGCTCTTTTTCGGTCTTGGGGGGTACTGCGCGGCCTACATTGCCACGCAATACACGACCAACCTGTTGCCGATTGTCGGGTTTGCCCTTGTCACCGCATGGGTCGTCGGCATTGTTGTCGGATATTTTTCAACTCAGACCAAGGATATTTTCTTTGTCTTCCTTACGCTGGCGTTTGCGCAATTCTTTTATCTGGCTGCATTTAACCTGACCACCATTACCGGCGGAGACAACGGCGTAACCATACCGAAAATGACGCTGGGCATCCCGTGGGTGTGGGAGACGGGGATTCCGCGACCGTTCCACTTCTACTATCTGGTGCTCATCTTCTTTTTCCTGAGCTATTGGATTTGCCGCAAGGTGATAGGGAGTCCCTTCGGACAGGTGTTGGTGGCGATCCGGGAAAATGAGGAGCGGGTGAGCTTCCTTGGTTTCAATGTGCACGGGCTGAAGATCAAAAGTTACCTGATCTCAATCAGTCTGG
This sequence comes from Deltaproteobacteria bacterium, assembly GCA_037380965.1. Lineage (GTDB taxonomy): Bacteria > Desulfobacterota > Desulfomonilia > Desulfomonilales > Desulfomonilaceae > JARRRG01. Next base: position 591 of record JARRRG010000031.1, on the reverse strand, counting down.
CGTCGGTGGCGGGCGTGCTCTTTGCCGGGTACCAGGATTTTGTTTCTCCCGGCATGATTCATTGGACCATTTCCGGTGATTTCATCCTCATGTCGATATTGGGCGGGATGGGAACGTTGATCGGGCCGGTTCTGGGCGGAGCGATGGTGCTCCTTTTGGGGGATTGGCTCAGTTCGGTCACCGAGAATTGGATGATCCTCATTGGCGGGTTTTTCGTCCTGATGATCATATTTGCCCCGAACGGCGTTGTCGGCCTTATCACTCGAAACGTGCGGAACAGTGCATAAATGTTGCTTGAAGTAGAATCTTTGGCCAAGAGCTTCGGCCAGCTCAGGGTGCTCAGCGACCTCTCCTTCAGCGTAAAGGAGGGAGAGCTCAAGGCTATCATTGGGCCGAACGGAGCCGGGAAGACCACGCTGTTTAATGTGAGCACCGGCCGGTACGATCCGGACAGAGGGCGGATTCGCTTTCGGAACAAGGATGTGACGCGAGCCAGGCCCCATGTTCTTTCCCGCATGGGGCTGGCACGATCGTTCCAGATCAACAACTTCTTCTTCAACCTCAATGTGCTGGAAAATGTCCGCCTCTCGG